>CAZXTW010000651.1:0-4150 GCA_964643525.1 uncultured Roseivirgaceae bacterium | reverse complement strand
TGAATGTAAACGTGGGGGGTAAGAAGCTGGCCTCGTTTACCGGGTTTACTTTTAGTGATTATGAAGATCTGGTAACCGGCAGCCGCCGTAACGACCGTTTTCCTGATTTTGGTAAGCGCCCCTTTTATGTGGCCAGAATTAACGGGCAGGATTCTGTTGTGGCCAACCCCAACCCCAACAGGCAGCGCTTTTCAGGGTACAGGCAATGGAATCTGGTGCAGAAGCTTTTGCTTAGGCCCAATGATTTTGCTGAGTACAGCTACAGTTTTGTGTACAGCAACTCATCTGACATACCCCGGTATGACCGACTGATAGAAACCCGAAACGGGGCCCTGCGCAATGCTGAATGGTACTATGGCCCACAGCAGTTTGCCATGCATGCCTTACGGGCACGCTGGTTTAAGCCCAACCGCTGGTTTAATGCCGCCAAGTTGACGCTGGCCTACCAGGCGGTTGAAGAGAGCCGGCACGACCGCCGGGTGGGTAGTAACCTGCTAAGAAGCCGCACTGAACAGGTAGACGCATGGTCGCTCAATGCAGACCTTGACAAGGCCCTGGGTGATGCCGATAATTTGTATTACGGGGCTGAGGTGGTATACAATGCCGTAAATAGCAATGCCGTGAGCCGCAATATTAACAATGGCGAGGTGCAGCCCACCAGTACCCGCTACCCCGACGGAGGCAGCAGCTGGCTTAGTGCGGCAGCTTATTTAAGCTACCAGCATAAGTTTAGTAGCAGGTTGATTTACTCTGCGGGCATTCGGTACAGTTTTGTTTCAGTCAATGCTGATTTTACTGATACCACCTTCTTTAACTTTCCTTTTAATAACATAAGTATACAAACCGGTGCACTAAATGGCAGTACGGGCCTGGTGTACAAGCCAGGCGAACGCACCAAGTTAACCCTGAACCTGAGCACCGGCTTCAGGGCACCCAATGTTGATGATGTGGGCAAGGTGTTTGACTCTGAGCCGGGCAATATAGTAGTGCCCAATGAGGATCTTAACCCAGAGTATACTTACAATGCCGAGGTGGGCGTGGCCCATAGCTTTGCTAACAAAGTAAGTGTTAGTGTGGTAGGTTTTTATACACGACTAACTGATGCCATGGTGCGGCGCAATTTCACTTTTAACGGGCAAGACAGTATTGTGTATGACGGCACGCTTAGCCAGGTGCAGGCCATTGTAAACACCGGCCGGGCTGAGGTGTATGGGGGCAGCTTTGAGCTGAAAGCGGCCTTGAGCCGCACGCTGGCCTTTACCGGTACGTTAACGTATACTGACGGGCAGGATTTAGACGAGGGTGTGCCGCTGCGCCACACCACCCCGCTGTTTGGGCGCAGTGCGTTAACTTACCACAAACGCAAGCTGCGCATTGAGGCTTATGTAAATTACAATGGCAGCCGTGGCTTTAACGAACTGCCCCCCTCAGAGCAGGCAAAAACTGATTTGTATACAGCCAATGGCTCACTGGCATGGCATACGTACAACCTGAAGGCCACCTGGCAGGTAAACCCACAAATGAGTTTGGGCGGTGGCGTAGAGAATATTGCTGATTTGCATTACCGCCCCTTTGCTTCAGGCATCAGTGCGCCGGGCCGTAACTTTATAGTATCATTTCGTTATCATCCCCTTGCCAAATAAGGGCAGCAGCCCCCAGTATGGCAGCGTTTTTATCCATCAGGCCTGAAGGCAAAATCTTGACCTTGCCCTGGTACAGCCGCATCAGGTGTTTTTGAAAGTGGTGCTTGGTGGGGTTAAAAATGAACTCGCCCGCCCGTACCAGGCCGCCAAACAGAAATATGGCTTCCGGGCTGGTGTGCACCACTGCATCGGCCAGTTTCATGCCCAGTATGCGCCCGGTATATTCAAAAGCCTCAATAGCAATTTTATCGCCCCTGATGGCCGCTTCGGTAATCATATGGGCCGAAAGGTTATCAAAACTTACCTTACGCAGCTCGCTTGGTTCACGAAAGTCGGCCAGCAGTTTGTACACGGTGCGTTTAATGCCCGTGGCCGATACATAGGTTTCAAGGCAGCCGCGCTTGCCACACCCACAATACCGCCCATCAATTTTAACCAGGGTGTGGCCTAACTCGCCCGCATACCCATCGTGCCCCACCACCAGCTTGCCATTGGCTACAATACCACTGCCCAGGCCGGTGCCCAGGGTAATCACAATAAAATCTTTCATGCCCTTGGCATTGCCAAAAATCAACTCGCCAATGGCGGCCGCGTTGGCATCGTTGGTAAAGGCCATGGGTAAGTTCCAGCGCTTTTTCAGTTCATCAATAAAGGGTACAATATCACCCCAGCGAATGTTGGGCGCATACTCTATGGTGCCCTTGAAGCAGTTGGCATTGGGTGCGCCTATGCCCATGCCTATAATATCTATTGGGGCACTGGCCTGAACTGTATCAATGAGTTGGTTGACTTCTACTTCAAATTTAGACAGGAAGACCGATATGTTTTCTTCTGAATGGGTTGACATGCTGGTCTGTGCCAGGATGTTCCCATCTTGTTCAACTATACCGATTTTGGTGTTGGTACCACCGACATCTACGCCAAGGGCTACTTTTCTCATATGGATTGTGCGTGATAAAATAGATCAGGTACTTACATGATACCAAATTAAGTATTTATAGCAGTATATTAAATACGAATGTGTGCTTAACAGGTAGGGCATATGCCTGTTGCTGGCAAAAATAACCATAACTGGGTTGTGGTGAAGCCTTTAAAACGGTGTATTGCCAGCCGAAAATTCTGAGGGGTATCTACCAGAATAGTTGAATGGATTAAAATATTACACGACGGGCCTGCCAGTACCCCAACCCAACTTATGACTTTGGGTATATAGGTTTTAACTTATATTAATTATTTAATTGTTAGGTCGTGTTTGTGGCGCGATTAGTGAATCCAGGCGATGAGAAACACAGTGAAGACACACTCGCAAGAAGATACCAGCAGGCTGGCCGCATTGGCATTTGATTTTGGTTATACAGTAAATTTAAGCCTGGGCAGGCAGTTTACGTACCTTTCTGATAAGGCCATTGAATTTTGCGGCTATGATGCTGAAACGCTGTATAGTTCAGGGTTAGAACTGATTGTGCACCCTGACGACCAGCACCTGCTGGTGGTGTATAATGAAGCGCTATGTGCCTTGCCTGGCCAGCACGAGCAGGTTTACCGTATTGTGAAAAGCACTGGTGAGGTGCGGCAGGTGAAAGAGAAGGCCGTTGTTGAACTGACTGATGAGGGCCTGTTTTTGTATGCCGTATGCCATGACATTACTGAGGTGCTGGCCCAGCAGAATGAAAAGATGGTAAGGCGTACGTATGACCATTTTATGCACCGAGGTGCCGATGGCATGCTGGTGTATAAAGAAGATGGGCAAATTGCTACTGCCAATGAGTATATGCTGAAGCTGTTGGGCTACCGCCGTAGTGAACTGTATACGCTGGCCGTTGATGCTGTTTTTATTGTTGATGACCCTGCCGAATACCCTTTGGGCACGAAAAGCCTGCCCGACGGGCAAATGATTAGGCGCGAGCGCAGGCTGCGCCACAAGCAGGGGCATACCATAAAGGCCGAGGTGGCCACCCGCCGGCTGGGCGATGGCCGGATGCAGGCCTTTGTACGCAGCTTAACCGCGCGCAGCAGCGCAGAAGCAGGCCTGCTTGAGAGCGAAATGCGCTTTAGGGGTATAGTTGAACATACGCATGATTTAACGCTGCTGCTAGAACAGGGTATGATTAAGTATGCCTCGCCCAGTGCGTTGCGTTTAATGGGCTATACTGCCGAAGAGATGGTGCACCAGCCCCTGAACCGTTTTATTGATTCAAGAGATGCTGAGCAGATACAGGCCCTGTTGAAGCAAATTACCCGAAAGCCCGGCCACCAGCTATATGGTAATGAAGTGCGTATGCACAACAACCATGGTGAAATGGTGCTGGTCAAGGCCATGTTAACTAATTTGATGGATGTACCGGGGGTAGAAGGGGTGGTGATGCAATGCACGGATGTAACAGCTGGCGAAGCTGCCCGCGAGTGGCGTTTTACCAATGACGAGCGCTACCGTAATTTAGTGAACCTCTCTAAAGATGCCATTTTCAGGGTGAATTCAATAGGCACGGTTACGTTTGCCAGCCAGG
>CAZXTW010000650.1:0-4154 GCA_964643525.1 uncultured Roseivirgaceae bacterium | reverse complement strand
GGCAGGTTTTGCTCATAATAACGCAGCTCATGCCCGTTAAGGGCTTCTACAATAAAGCTGGCTTGCTCAACACTCACCTTTCGGCCAGGCTGCGGGCTCCACTCTGGCAGGTACAACAGCCCTTTATATTCTACTTTGTAGCTAAATGATACTGTGTATGGGTACGAGTACACTTCAGGCTCAAATACCTTTATGCGGTTGTCTTCATAAATAGAAAAATCGCTCACGGCACTCTGGTCAACAAAATCGTTCCGTCGGGCATTGTCTGCTACTTTGCCGTAGGCATCGTACACCACTGCTTTGGTTTCTTTAATTTTTTGAAAGGTGTCATAAAATACATAAGCCACCCCATAGTGTTTACCGTTTTCATTCAATACGGTAACCACACGGTTTACGGTAAGGGTGGCTTTTTCCTTGCCTTCAAGCACAAACCGGGTTTCTTCACGGCGCACCACTGCATCGGCCCCTGCCTTAAGTTGCTCTGGTATGTTGGCAGCAATTAAGTAATCAGCATCGGTTTGTCTGCCCAGGCATTCAACAGCAGGCAACAATGCGGCTGGCAACAATAAAATAAAACTAAAAAATTTCAAGCGTAGTAGTTGTGTTTTACGTTCTACCTTAATTATTCCTTTCATCACCAATAGGTTACCAATAAAAATAGTTTTGGTGAAAATTTATACCCCAACAGGGCAATTGCTGACCCTGTTATACAAAAGTACTTCACATAGTTGCATGGAAATTGACAATTTGCAGAGTAAAATACAAACCACAAACAGCAAATACCCATGCAAAAACAGAAATAATTACAAGGCTACTTTCTTTTATGCCAAAAATATAAAAAAGTAAACCACCCCCTTAGCAGTTTAATGAATTGCTGAGGGCCCTATACGCAAACTGGGGCATAGGGCGCACTTATCGCCAACAATCAATTGAGTAAAGGCATTTTAAGCATGCCACGCGCTACAGGTCACCCCCATGGCAAGGCATAAACAGGGTATTTGTACGCTATTTCTTCGTTTATTCTTCGATTAACCAATAGTATGTGTATATTCACTTGATATTGCCTTAATAAAGGGTTATTCTTGCCGGTGTATACGGGTAATGGTAAGGCTGAGCGCCATGTGCCACCCACAAATCAGCTAAATTTGACAGGTATGGCCATTGTTATAGATAATATTTACACCAAAGGCATTAGTGGGCGCGTGGGCGACTCGCTGCTGTACAAACAGTATGGAAATAAAACGGTGGTTACCCGGTTTCCGCGGTTAAGCACCTGCCTGCCCAGTGCCCGGCAGCTGGCCCAACGCAAAAAGTTTGGCCTGGCCGTACTGAATACCAGGCATTGGCTGCAAGACGCAGCCAAAAGGCGGTTTTTGTTGGGCCTGAAGCGCAAATGGGACAGCCTGAGCGCCTACCATGCAGGCATTAAGTACTTTATGACCCAACCTGATAACCAGGCTGTTACCACCCCAAATGCCCTGATACAAAATGAAAAACAGACGGCCACCAACACCAATGCCCAACAACTGACAGGTACCTACAAGGTAATTGCCACAACACCGGCCACTAGCCCTGCCCTACCCCAAAACCAACGAAGCAAGCCGCCAAGGAACCAGTAATTTCCAAAATATTAAACTATTTGAGCAATATTTACACATTACTTGGCAAAAAGTGGTAGCGGGATGAGTTAACCCGGAGAAAAAGACGTACATTTGTGTGGAGGAAAAACCTACTGTGACCAACCGCGAATTCAATACTTCAGGCCCTAACTGGCCTGACATGCACTATACCTTACCCCGGGCAGGCTTAGTGAATGAGGGCGTGCAACTGGTAAATAAATCGAGGTATTTTGCCATTTGGGCGCCCCGGCAAGGGGGCAAAAGCACTTACTTTGAGCTACTTACTGAAGCCCTGACGGCCCAGGGCTATAAGGTAGCTACCGTAAACTTTGAAAACCACCTGCACGACCCCCCTGAAAAGCTTTTAGATAAACTGCAATGGGAGGCCCAGCGTGGCTGGGGCACCATGCTGAATATTGATACCATTACCGCCTGGGAAGGCACCGTACTAAAAGCTGACCCCACTGAGCGCTGGGTTTTAGTAATTGATGAAATAGAAGGCGTAAACCCCGATTACCTGCCAGACCTGCTGCATACCATCCGCAGCCTGTACCACAGCCGCCGCAAACACGTACTGAAAAGTGTAATACTGGTGGGGGTGAGCAACCTGGCAGGCGTTATTCAAGACCAAACCAGCCCCTTTAATATTGCCGATAGCTTTGTAGTGCCCTATTTTACTCGCCAGGAGGTTTTTGAACTGCTTGGCCAGCACGAGGCAGAAACTACGCAAAGCGGGCAGCCACAGGTATTTGCTGAGGCTGTAAAAGATAAAATTTATACCATTACCGCAGGGCAGCCAGGCCTGGTAAATGGCATTGCCCACCAGCTGGTGCGCCGCTACCCTACTGAGCCTGAACTAACCCTTGAGCATTACCACCAGGTAGAAAACTGGTATATTGAAGAGGCCCTTGAAAAAAACACTGCCAATATTGTGCAGAAGGCCCGCCATTACCGCAAATTTATAGAAGAGCTACTGTACCTTGAAAAGCAGGTAAAGTTTTTAATTGCCAACCCCGCCATAAGCTTTTTGTACACTCAAGGCGTAGTAGGCCGAGGTAAAAATGGGGAGGTTACCTTTCAGGTACCCCTGTATAAAAAACGCCTTGAACAGGCCTTTGCGCTCAAAATTAATGGTGAGGTGCAACAGTTTTACCTTAACGGGTTTAACAAAAGCCAGGGTATTACCCAGGCAGGGCGGTTTAACTGGCCTGCCATTATTGGGGCATTTCAAGATTATGTGCAACGGCGGGGCTTTCGCTATTTTAGAGAAAAAGACCCCCACACCGGCCAATACTATACCTTAAAAGAAGCTGCCACTGTGTATGCCTTTGAGGCGTTTGTGCAAACCCTGCTTACTGCCGTAAACGGCCGTAGCTACCTTGAAGCACATGCCGGCCTTGGTAATAGTGACCTGATTTTAAATGTAGGTGGGCAGGAAACCATTATTGAAGCCAAAATTTATCATGACGAGTGGCACTACGAAAAAGGTCTGAAGCAACTAAGCCACTACGCACAAAGTGCCGGTGCCCTTGAGGCCCTTTACCTGGTATTTATTAATAAAGGCCTAACCCTGCCAGAAAGCATTACTGCACAGGCCAATACTACCCAAACCCTTGGCCAAAATACCCCATTGCACATTTACCACCTTTATTACGATACTGAAAAAGACTTTTAACAAAATAAAACCCTGGTCAACACACTTGGCCAGGGTTTTTTAGTCAATATGGGGTTCCCTGAAGGGTTAATTAGTTATAACCGGGGAACTGTTCAATCAAATTACCAGGTATTTGAATTTCAGCCAGTGGTATAGGAAATACCTTCCTGAAACCATCAGTAATACCTACGTCACCAAGGCGGCCCAGGCGTGCCAGGTCAGGAAAGCGGTGCCCTTCTGCATAAAACTCGTGCCTGCGCTCATTCAACAGGTCAGTCACAAAATCATCCATACTATAACCTACGCCCGCAGTAATGTCAGGCAGGCCAGCCCTGTTCCTGATCACATTCAGGTCGGCCAGGCCATCAGCCGGGTTGTTGCTTTGCATGGCCAGCGCCTCAGCCCTGATCAGGTACATCTCTGCCAAACGCATAATGTAAGCAGGGTCAGTGCTGTTGCTGCGGTCTTCATACTTAAAAAATCGCGGCACGCCACGGTCAGACTGTATCAAGCTACCCCGGCTGTCGGCACCTAAACCAGCAGTAATACCGGCAGGGTAAAAGTAATCTACCAGAGAGTTTTCTGGCAAAAACTCATTGCGGCGCAGGGTAAAGTTTGAAAAGCCACTTTGGTCGTTAATATTAAACTCTAACTCAAACACAGCCTCAGAGGTGCTGTTGTTGGCAAATACATCACCATAAACAGCCTCCAGGGCATAATTGCCATTATCAATTAAGGCAGTGGCCTGGGTAGCAGCATTGGCATACTGCCCTTCAAACAGGTAAAGGCGGGCCAGCAGGCCGGTGGCCAGGCCCTGTGTGGCCACGCCGGGGTCACCACTATCGGCCAAAGCACCCTGGGCAAACAGCAAATCGGCCTCA
>CAZXTW010000649.1:0-4155 GCA_964643525.1 uncultured Roseivirgaceae bacterium | reverse complement strand
GCCTTTAATGGCCAGTATGTTATAGGCGTTGATCATGAAGGCAAGCTTGGTGTTTTGATCAGCCTGATTCAGCTCAAAGTCAGCAATTTGGCGTGTAAGCTGGGCCAGATCAGTACCATTGGCTTTAATTTTAGCGTAGGCCACGGCCCCGTTATTGACATACTTGTTAAAAAAGCTGTTGGCCGCTGTAAAGAAATTAGCATCGTTGGCGTGAGCTTGCACCATGGCAAGCAGCAGGGCCCCAAGCAAAACAATTTTTTTCATATTACTGTGTTTATATGGCTGTTTTGGAGTAGCGATTATTGTGCCAGCCTAATGGCTGCACACAACCTCTAACGCCTGCAACAGGTTAGGGTTGGCGACTAAGCAGGTTTAGTAAGCAGTATGTCAATATACAGACAACCAACAGGGGCCAAGGTAATGCATACGACAAAAAAAACACCGCAGTTGCAAAGCACTGCGGTGTTTAAAAAAGATGGATTTTGTTTTAGTATGGAACACCGGGTAGCTGGGCTACCCGGAGTAATTACAGTTTGTTAGTCAATCATAACGCGCTTGGTATGTGCGCGACCTTCTGAAATGACCGTAACAATTACCACGTGCTTGTCAGGGAACTGAGTCATGTCAATGGCCAATTCTTTCTGACCTGCAGCAGGTACAGCGTTGAGCATTCTACCACTCATGTCGTGCAGAATAACCTGCGTGTTCTCAGGTGCCTCAGCAGTGAAACGCACCTTAATGGTGTTTTCAAAACCGAATATTTGCAGTTGCTCGTTCAACACGCTGGTCAGGTTGGTGCCAGTACGGGTAGCGCTAAGTGTGGTTGACTGGTACCTTGGCAGCTGGAAGTCAGCATTGAGGTAATCAATCACAGCACCATTACCAGACTCGTTGTAAGGCACAAATGCAAAGTGGTAGGTTGTACCAGCCGTTAAGCCTGTTAGTGTAAAGCTGCTGCCAGTACCTGCAAAGGCAATGAAGTTAGGCCCAATGTTGTCACCACCAGCATAGGTAGCGCTTGGGTTGTAAGCTACATTATCAGTTGGGCCAAAGCTACCGTTTATGCCTGTGCTTTCGCGTACCAGTACCAGGGTAGCCTCACCATCAACACCGTTGGTCCAGCTTACGTCAATACTGGTTTGTGTCTGGTTGGTAAAGGTTACGCCCGTTACATCGGCAGTAGGCTCACTGATGGGCTCAGCTGCCACTTGCTCACCACGAGGGAAGCCTGCAATGAGGTAGTCAGGGTCAACCGCATTATTAAAGGTAAACACTGCATAATGGTAAGTCACACCTGGTGTTAAGCCAGTCACGTTTACTGAAGTATCACTACCTACGTACAGTACCTGGTTAGGGCCAATATTATCGCCAGTGCCAAAGGCAGCATTGCCACTGTATACCGTAGCGTTGCTGGGTACAAACCCACCGTTAACAGGTGTAGCAGCACGGCCAAGCACAATGCTGAATGCTCCGTTACCAGCCGACCAGCTAACCGTCATGGTTGTATCAGTTACTGACGAGAAGCTCACGTTAGATGCCTGCACGGTAGGTGTATCATCAGTCTCTAACGTGGTAGTATCACCTCTTGGGAAGCCAGCGGTCAGGTAGGCTATGTCAGTAGCCGTTTCATTGTACTCTATCACTGCAAAGTGGTAGTTAGTCAGTTGGCTCAGGCCGGTTAGCGTAAAGCTGTTGCCACTGCCATTGTACACCACATAGTTCAGGCCACCAATCAGGTCTCCGCTGCCAAAGGTGCTGCTGGCAGCGTAGGTGCTGCCATCTACTGGCAGGAAGTTACCGTTAATACCCTTAGCTTCACGAGCCAGCACAATACGGCCATCGCCATTACCATTGGTCCAGCTTACAGTCATGCTGCTGTCAGTCAAGCTGCTAAAAGCAATGTTGGTTGCTGCTATACTAGGCGTAGTAGCTACTTCCTGCGCTACCTGCTGGCCACGGTTAATTGGGTCAATCAAGTAGTTAGGATCAGCCGCATCGTTAAAGCTGAATACGGCAAAGTGGTAGGTGCTGCCTGTGTTCAAGCCTGTAATGGTGGCTGAGGTACCAGTACCTACAAACAGCACCTCATTAGCCCCAATGTTATCACCAGTGCCAAATAAGGTGTTGCCAGTGTAGCTTGTGCCATCAACTGGTGTGGCACCACCGTTTACTGCTATGTTTTCTCTACCCAACAGTACGGTAAAGGCGCCGTCGCCGGCTGTCCAGTTAACCGTCATTGAAGTATCAGTTACATCAGCAAAGGTAATATTGCTGGCCTGTACGTTAGGCTCATCATCAGTTACCAGGGTGGTGTTGTCGCCTCTTGGGAAGCCAGCAGTCAGGTAAGCAATATCAGAGCCACTGGTGTTGTATTCAACTACTGCAAAGTGGTAAGCAGTGTTTTCATTCAAACCAGTTACCTCAACACTGTTGCCAGTACCAACAAATACGATCTGGTTAACACCAATGTTATCGCCAGTACCAAATACACTGCTACCTGTGTAGGTATTGCCATCAACTGGCAAGAAGTTACCATTCACACCCTGAGCTTCGCGGGCCAATACTACGCGGCCTTCACCGTTACCGTTGGTCCAGCTCACAATCATGCTGGTATCAGTGGTATTGCTGAATACAATATTGCTTGCGGCAACCGTTGGTGCATCAGCAATGAAAACAGCCTGTTGCGAGGCAATAGGGAAGCCACTGTTCAGGTAGCTTACTTCTACACCTGCCTGGTTGTACTCAATTACAGCAAAGTGGTATACACTATCTGCACTGAGGCCAGTTAATGTAAATGAGTTGCCAGAAGCACGGTAGGCTACAAAGTTTGCACCTATTTGCTCTCCTGCACCAAATTGGCTATTGGCGGTATACTCGGTATCGTCAGCAGGCAATGCAGTAGTATCTACCGCTTCACCACCACGAACCAGTACCAAACGGCCAGTTCCATCACCGTTAGTCCAGCTTACAGTCATGGCCGAGTCAGTTACGGCACTGAAAGTAATGTTAGAGGCTGCAAGGGTAGGTGTGCTGGCCACCAGCGTATCTTGCACAGTAACAAATACTGAGGTGCTGGCGCTGTTGCCATTTACGTCTACAGCAGTGAAGGTAATCTCTTGCGGCACATCCAGATCAGCTTCGGTAAAGAATGACCTGCTGATGCTGATGCTGTCAATGCTACAGTTGTCAGACGTGCCATTATCAACATCGTTGGCAGTAATAGTAGCTTCATTATTGTCGTCAAGGCTCACAATGATGTTTTGTGTAGCCAGGGTTGGTGCCAGGGTATCAAGCACGGTAACAGTAATAACTGTTGCGGTGGCATTGCCCGAGTTGTCAGTAGCAGTAACGGTTACTGAGTTAGCGCCAACAGTGCCGCAGTTAAAGTCAGTAGCTGAGAAGCTAATGCCAAAACCGCAGTTGTCGCTAATGTTGGCGTCAACATCGTCTTCAATGAGGGTAGCCTGACCGTCAGCACCCAAATACAGGGTCACATCAGCCGCGTTGTTGGTCGGTGCAATGGTATCAAGCACTGTAACGGTAAACGCAGTAGAGTCAGTATTACCAGAAGCATCAGTAGCCGATAGGTAAACCACTACTGAAGAATCAGCACAGGTAAAGCTTGTTTGGCTTAATGCCAGTGAAGAGATGCCACAGTTGTCAAAGCTGCCATTGTCAGCATCGCCAGTAGAGATGGTGGCCGTACCGGTACCGTCAAGGTAAGCAGTAACGTTTTGCGCTACTACATCAGGTGCAAGGGTATCAAGCACGGTAACAGTAATGCTAACAGTATCTGAATTGCCTGAAGCATCTTGCGCAGTAAAGGTAACCACATTGGCACCAATGTCACTACAAAGGAATTCAGTCTCGCTAAGCAGTAATGAAACAGCGCAGTTGTCACTGCTGCCATTGTCAACATCTTCTGGGGCAACCAGGGCAAAGCCTTCAACATCAAGGTACACGGTAATATCCTGAGCGGCAGCGGTAGGTGCAATGGTGTCAAGCACAGTAACCGTGCTTATTGCGGTGCTGCTGTTGCCACTGGCATCAGTTACGGTTAAGGTTACCGCATTGGCACCAATGTTGGCGCAAGTAAAGGCAGAGTCGCTAATGGTTAGTGCTACGGCACTGCAGGCATCGAACGAGCCATTGTCA
>CAZXTW010000648.1:0-4162 GCA_964643525.1 uncultured Roseivirgaceae bacterium | reverse complement strand
AGAGAGCGAAAGGTACAGAATAAAGACCAAAACACCTTTTATGCTGTAGTTAAGGTGCTTTTTAGTGAGGGTTAGGGTATTAAAGTGCTGCTTGGGCTATTTAGAAGCAAGCCGCTTCTGCTTTGGAAGCGGCTTGCTTCTGAATTAGAAGCTGGTTGCTTCTGACCTGGAAGCAGCTTGCTTCTGGTACACGGGCTTACCAGAAACGGAACGAAACCAGTAAGGATATATCACAAACCCTTACCGGCCGCAAAGCACGCCTGGTAAGGGTTTGCCACATGGCCGCCAAGGGTTTGGCAGCAATACAGTAAGCTCTTAAATTCAATACCGGTCATATCCCAGCCGCCACTGCGTACACTCACCGGTCATGGTAAAGGGGGCACCTACAGGGTGCCAAGGCTGGCCATTCGAGGCCCAATTATTGGTTTACAGGTTAAGTTGCGTTGCAGGGGTAGGCTATTCAGATTATTCTGCTGTTATTGCGGCTTGTAAACTTAGCCTACACACAAGCCATAAAATGAGTAAAAAAAGGAAAAAGCCAGCAGGCCATGAATCTGCCAATGAGTTTGACCGGGCAGTCAAAGAAACCCTCAGCAACATTACTGAACCGTTTATGATCAGAAAAACGGGGCTGAACCCCTATACCATAAAAAAGCTGCCTACAGAAATTCAACGTACCCTTGAGCGGAGACTGGACGAGGTGAACCTGGCCGAGGATGAAAGTGGAGAATATATTTTACATTTTGAGTACCAGCGCAACAATGAACCAGATATTATTGGGCGGATGATGGAGTACCGCGGTATTTTGTACAGAAAGTATAAAAAGCCCATAATACAGGCCGTGCTGTATTATGGTGATGAGCCCATGAAGATGGAAAACGAGTACACTGACTCACAAACTGCCATGCATTTTGAGCTGTATGACATCCGCCATACCAGTGCCCGTAGCATGATTGCTTCACCTCACCCTGAAGAAGTGATTATGGGTGTGCTTGGTAGCTTTGATAAAGAAACACCGGAAACCATCATCAAAGCAATTTTTGAAAGGCTGAAAGTATTGGCTAAAAGCGAAGCTGATTTCCAAAAATACAGCGAACGATTGATCATCTTAGCCAAATCACGTAAATTTGAACACATAGCAGTAACGGCAAGAAATATGTTTGATGTCATCTATAAACCGGAAGACTTTTCCTTTTTCAATGAAGCCAAAGCCAATGTTGAAAGGGCTACTACTAAAAGTGTGACCAAGAGTGTTTCGGAAAAAATAGCCATAGAAATACTCAAATCAGGCAAACTCTCCATTGAAGAGGTTGCCCAGTTCACCAGCCTTTCAGTAGAAGTTGTTCAGCAATTGGCCATTAGCTTACAAAAAGGTGAGGCGTAGTATTTTTTAGTTGTGGTGATGTGGCCGGTATATAACCGGCCTTTAGTTAATCTTTGCCAATGTGGGGCCGTTTTGCCAAATGGCAGGCTGTGCCCACACTGTAATTAGCTCCTTTTTGTCCATCCTCCATTTGCCCCTTCTCGGTACCCCCTAGCCCCCAATTAATACGCGCTAACCCATTGGAAAGCAAACTATAACACAAGAGAATAACCCTGAACTCACTCTCATGTTCAGCCTGCCGCTGTGTGCCTTCACCGGTCATGCTGAATGGGTAAACTTGCGCATACCAACGCGTCGGGAAACAATCAATGACGAATAGTAGTCAAAACTCCCCTCCTATATTCACGGCAGGAGCGAGCTCGCAGGGTAGCACCGGAGTGGTTTAGACAAGAATTCCATTGAAACCTTTGGCAGTCAACTGCCTTCCGTAGCCGAACCATCTCTTGGCAATGAAATGCAACCACCAGCTTCACCGCCCTGCACGTAATGCAAATAGCCAGCGGCAGCATGTGATCGCCGGCAGATCCTTCTGCAGGCTCAGGATAGACGGCTTAGGAAGCGTGTGAGAGACAGGAAGGTAGGCTCAGGATGGACGTGGTGGAGAGTGACAGGCTCAGAATAGACAGTGTAGAGAGGGCCTACGGTTCTTTTCTCCAGGATCCGCGGTTCTTTTCTCTGGGACCTGCGACTCTTTTCTCCCGGAGCGCGGCACGCAACGTCAGTAGCGTTACGATACGACCTGCCAGAAAGCGGTGTTTTTAAGCAAAATATTGTTACTACGGGCCTGCTATATGAATAACCAACCCTTAGAACCAACTAACCTCATAGCTAACCCTTAATTGAATGATTGCTAAATTAAAATACACATACCCTCTTTAAATATTACCTCTACGCAACACGGCAATTGAACAATTGGCCGTTTTGTTAAATTAAACTAATGCTTTAAATAATACAATTAACTAAATCAACTCTAAGCTTTTATTGCCAGTATTAGCAGTTACTTCTCAATAGCAAACGCCTGGCCGTATTCTGGCCGCACCCTATCATGATTTTGCAAATCCGCCCTTTTAATCATGTTCAAACATATATAAATAGCATAATTGCCAGCAAGCAATAGATTATACCGCCATACACAGCGGTAAGCCATAGCCTACAGCTGGGTAAAACTGTAACTAATTCATACGCAGCTTTGTAAGCCAGTAAAGCAATATCAAAAAAAATTGCAAAAATGCTTTTGTGCCCCCATTGCTTTTCCTTATACTTGTTGCAATATTTTGTTACATCACAGCAAAGGCCATTACTTTTATTGCTTCAAAACAATTGCCTGCTCTGGTAGCTGGCACCTTGTTTTATCGGTTCTCCAATCGTTTACTATAGCAAAATACATTAGCCAAATCGCCTTCTTACCACAAGTGACTTCATTCTTAATTGTTTAACCAAGTACTACCATAACCTTATTACGCTTATGCAACGCTTATACCTCGCTTGTAAATTGCCAAACCAAACCTTATTGCCCCACCGTTCCTGCCTGTTGTGCCAAGCAATAGCCCACGGTTCACTTTTCAGAGCACCCTAACACCCCCTACATACAACAATAAACTACCCGCACGGCCACACGCTCGGCAACTCATTGTGCCCTGTGCCCAATTGGCCGGGGTGGCCCTGCGTACCTATACCTTATTAATTCCATACCCTAACCTAATAACCAGAAAAGCTTATGAATAAACCTATTTTACCACCTGCCCGTGCCATGGGTACTGCACCTGCCCCAAGCTAAATGCACGCAACCTGCCTTAAAACAACAACTGTACTAACCAGCACCCCTGCCAGCGGTGCATAAACCAAATCAAACAATGAAAAACCTATTCTTGATATGCCTATTGATGGGCCTAAGCCTGGTGGGCTTTGCGCAGAGCCAGGCACAGTACAACGTAACGGCCGGCAACGGCAACGGTGTGCGCTTCTGGAGCAGCGACAATTACAAAATACATATGGGTAGCACCTCGTCATATAAATACGGCCCCGTTAATGACTACAGCATTAAAATGAATATGAACAACGACAGCGACAGGGGCTGGACGTGGGGTATTCTAAACCAGGCACCCAGTGCTGCCCTCAACACACAGGGGCAAATGCAAATTAAAGGGTACTTCCGCACCATGAGCTACCTTGATGTGGGCGGCGCCCGCAACTCACTTGCCGAAAAGCAGGGCATCAACACCCTCTCTACCTCATACACCAACCTTAACTTTGCCGCTAAAACCCACTCAGGCTCGCACGCCATCCTGTTTAACGCCTATACCCCGGCCACCCAGGTAACGGGCAGCTTAAAAACCGTGGGCAACTCAAAGTATGCCAATAATGTAGGCAACTACAGCGGCGGGGCCGGGGCCATTATGTTTTTTGGCAATGGCGGCACAATGGACTTCCTCATTTCGCCCAGCAGTACTGGCAAAGACCAGAGTGTTGACTGGGGCACGCCTAAAATGCGCATTAGCCGCAATGGCGCGGTAGGCATTGGCACCACCAACACCACAGGGTACCTCCTATCAGTCAATGGCAAGGTCAGGGCCAAAGAAGTAAAGGTAGAAACCGGCTGGGCCGACTTTGTTTTTGAAGATGACTACCAGCTGCGCACCTTAAACCAGGTAGAGCAGTACATTAATGAAAACGGCCACCTGCCCGATATACCCAGTGCTGAAGAGGTAGCTGCCAATGGCGTTGACGTAGGGGCCATGGAAAGCAAGCTGCTACAAAAAATTGAAGAGCTGACGCTGT
>CAZXTW010000647.1:1272-4164 GCA_964643525.1 uncultured Roseivirgaceae bacterium | reverse complement strand
TGTTGGCCAGTTTTATCTTCATATTCTCTAACTGGCCCAGGCTAAGGCGGCCGCTGCCAGGGTAGCGCACCCACACGCGCACCTCGTCTTTGCCCTTTTGCAGGCGCTGCACCTCTTCGCCATAAAAGCCCTGCCTGATCTGCTTGGTCAGGTCGCCATGGGTAAGGCCTAGAAAATACGCCTTGTCGTTCAGCTCTATCAGCAACTCACGGTTGCCCAGGGCCACATTATCCTGCACCTCTTTGAGGCCGCCCATATTGGCCAGCTCTTGCTTCAGGTAGTCTTTGGCTGCTTCCAGCTGGGCTATGTTACGGCCTGTTAACCGCATAGATACGGCCTTGCCAAAGCGTTCGTCATCACCGCTTACAATCAGGCGCTCCGCTTCGGGCACCTCACCTATGCGTGCCCGTACAGAATCTACAATTTCACTCATGGTGGCGGTGGTGCCATCCATTTCACGCATAAAGGCAATGACCTGGCCGGCGTGCGAGCCGTTGCTGGTTTCAGAGTCGCCGGTAATATTCAGCGTAAACTCCAGGTAGTCTTCGTCATTATACTTGGCCTTCATCTCCTCATTCACATCCTGCACTACCTGTTCAAACCGCTTCAGGTAGGCTTCTACCTTACCTTCACGGGTGCCGGGCTTCAGGTCAATGCTTACGCGCATGTCAGTGCCCTGTATTTCAGGAAACAGCGCAGCCTTAATAAAGCCCCCTTGAAACAGGCCAACGGTAAGGGCCAGGAATACTACCAATATGGCCAGGGCCACGGGCTTATGCGTCATGGTGTAACGCAGCATATTGCCATACACCTTGTAGCGCATCCAGTCAACCGCTTTATTCAATGCATCGCGCACCTTTTGGCCTCGGGTGTTTTTCTTAGGCTGCTTTAAAATGTGTGGGCTACCCAGGTGGGCGGGCAGTACAAAAAAGGCTTCAAGTAATGAAAACACCAGGCTGGCTACTACTACAAAGGCCATATCTGCCAGGAAGTTAAGTTGCCCTTCAATTAAGAACAGGGGCATAAAGGCCACCACGGTGGTGGTTACTGAGGTAAATACGGCGGGCAGCACTTCCATAGTGCCGTTTACCGCGGCCTTGTAGGGGTTGCCTGTTTTTTGAAAGTGCGTGTAAATGTTTTCTGCTATTACAATGCCGTCGTCAACCAAAATGCCAATGACCAGAATCATACCAAAGAGGCTAATCATATTAATGGTTAAGCCATAGGCCACGCCAATTAAAAACATGCCCAGAAATGACGATGGAATGCCCCACGCCACCCAGAACGACAGGCGCAAATTCAGAAACAGGCCCAGGGCCACCAGCACCAGTACAATGCCCACAATGCCGTTGCCAGTAAGCATATCAAGGCGCTGCTGCAAAATGTCCATAAAATTAAAGGCCAGGGTCAGCTCTACAGCCTCGGTGCGTTCGTTAAAATCGCTTACATACTCTTCTACATAAGCGGCAATCTTTTCCAGGTCTTCTTCAGGCAGCTTATCTACCCTAAGCAGTACAGAGTTCTGGCCGTTAAGGGTAAGCTTGCCGGCTCCTTCGGCAAAGCGCTCTTCAATGGTAGCCACATGGCGCAGCAACAGGCGGCTGCCATCGGCATTGGCCCTGAGTATAATATCGCCAATGCGCTGGGCATCGGTTTCTTTACTGCGGCTTCTAATCAGTATCTCTTCATCAGCGGCTTTGATGCTACCGGCAGAAATGTCGCGGTTGTTGTTGCGCACGGCGGCTGCCACCTGGTCAAAGGTCAACTCATAGCGGCGCAGCACCTCTTCGGGCACTTCTATTGAAATCTCTAACGGGGGGTAGCCCATTTTCACTACCTGCGACAACTGGCCCGAGGCCAGCATGTCATCTTCAATCTGGTCAGCAAAATTCTTGAGCGTAATCAGGTCAACATCACCAGTAAGGCCCAGCCACGTTACCGGAAAGGTGGGCTTACGCTTGTATATAACGGGCCGCTCAATGCCGGCAGGAAACGAGCCAATGCGGTCTACCGCATTTTTAACTTCAGTAAATACCTCATCAATATCGTATGAGTTTAACGTGTTAATGGTTACGCTCACACTGTTTTCTGACGAGGTGCTGTATATCTCATCAATACCGGTAATGTTGTCAATGGCTTCTTCAATGCGTTGGGTTACGCCTTCTTCAACCTCTTCAGGGGCAGCCCCGTTAAAGGCTACCTGTATGCTAATGGTATTGATGGTAATTTCAGGAAAGAACGACTTTTTGGTACTTGCCAGTGTAACCAGGCCAGCAATAAGCGTAATGGCTATGACGGCATTGGCCAAAATGGGGTACCGCACAAATTTTTCAATTATCTTTCTCATAAGGCTGTTGCGCGTAATGGGTTGAATTAATTGGCGTTGGTTAGCTGCTCGTTGCTGGTGCCTTTGCCGGCACCCTCATTGGTTAGCTTGTATACCCGCATGTTATTGGCGGCGTTAATCAATGCCTCGGTTACCAGGTCTTCGCCCTGCTGCAGGCCACTGATAATGGCCGTCTGGGCATTGAGGCGGTGCACCTGCACATCGCGCACCCGCAATACAGTATCTTGCACCACGTATACCTGCTTGCCTTCAACCAAAGCGGCGCGGGGTATTTCAATGGCCTGCTGTACGGTTTTGCCTGGTATAATGGCTTTCAGGTAAAGGCCATCAAATACAGGGTTTGCATTAGGCTCAATAGAAATGAATACGTCAAGGGCCTGGGTATTTTTGTTCACTACACTGCCTATGCGGTTTATGGTGCCGCTCCAGGTGGCGGTGCCCTGCTCATTTTCAATAGTAAGAGGGTTGCCTGCTTTTACCCAGCCAATATCGGCTGTGCTAATGGCAACCTTCACTTCGGGCGGTTCGCGGCGTGCTGCAGTGTC
>CAZXTW010000647.1:0-1262 GCA_964643525.1 uncultured Roseivirgaceae bacterium | reverse complement strand
AGCTTGTCGCGGCGTTTTACGGTAGCCACCCTGCTGCCTGGATTTACATAGCTGCCAGAGTGCAGGCTTACCTCGGTAATGCTGCCGGCAAAGGGGGCATAGGTCTGGTATTTCTTCATGGCCTCTTCCTGGCTTTTGATGGTATAAAAGCTGCTGAAGATGTTTTTGGTAGCCAGAAAGGTTTTCTCTTTGGCGGTGCGGTAGTTGGGCAATGCCGGCAGGGGCCGGGCCAGGTCTATCTGCTCAAAGTAAGCCTGCCAGCCGGGGTAGCTTTCAGGAAAGTCACTTTTCAAATCGGCCAGGATAGCGGCCAGGTCACGCAAAAAGCGGCTTTTTTCTGCCTGCAGGTTCAGGTTGGCTTCAGTAGCATCTACCGTAAACAGCAACTGCCCTTTGTTAAATGCCCTACCCTCTTTCAAGGGTACTGCGCCTTCCGTCATTCGGCCTGCCTGCTCGGCAATCAGGTCAAGGGTCTGGGCTGTTTCAACCCGCCCAAAGGCAACAATTTCGGTAGGCACTGCGCGGTAAGCTACCTGGGTAGTTTTCACGTATTTTTTCTGCGCTACCTTTACTTCTTTTTCTTCTTCTTCTTCATACTGTGACAATACGGCGGCCAGGCCTACGCCTACAACCAGTATGCCGACTACAATTAGAATTTGTCTGAGTTTCATGACCGTTATCGTTTCTGCGGTGAGTAGTTTTGTTCGTTATTGTTGATTCATCTGTATTATTACATTGCTGGGTACTTACATGGCTAAGAACGGTACTTTGCTATGCAAGGTTCTTTGGCAATATCGGTTGCTTCTTGGTTTTGTGCATCTGCTTTTTGATAACCGGCAGGTGGCTTTGGCCTCAAAAAGGCCTGTAGAAGCATTTTTTTGTTCCATATTGCAAACCTACCCACATGACGACCCAAAGCCGCCTGTGGTGTCTCAATTTCCACAAACGGCACAAAGCCTACGCAAGCGGCAGCATATTTTTACCCTTTCCTGTAGTTTATGCCTGAAGGGTTGCTTCAAATGGCTGTACCCAGGCAGGCTACATTGTGCAACACCAGTTTAGCGGAAATAATGCCTTAGCGAACCACCATCTATAACCCCGGCCCCATTACCTGTAAGTAACTTTTAGCATGGCTTTAGTACCACACCTGGCTGTTGGGCAGCCTACAGGTAGCCATTTTATGTCAAAAATAGTGGCTGAAACCACGTGTTATCGAACAGCAGGGGGCATTCGTAGAAACAGCCTATGGCCTTTGGGCTGGC
>CAZXTW010000646.1:0-4170 GCA_964643525.1 uncultured Roseivirgaceae bacterium | reverse complement strand
AAGCACAACTAAGCCAATTAACAATGATCAATTAATAATTAATAGGTCTTCTGGGTGAGATAATGGCCTTTTCTGTTTTTAAGGGTTGCTGGCCTTGTCGCTCCTTCACTTTTAGCCTATTGTTTTACAACTACCACCCCACTTTACTTATAATTGATGCTTTAAAGCAGCCGCTAAATTACCGTGTGCAGCAACGCTAACAGGGCATGCGGCACCCCAGATACCCCGAGGGGAGACTTATAGGTATGTATAGGCAAAGGGGGTAAGTATCTATAGCTAAGGTGTGGGGCACCGGTAGGGCAGCACAATTCGCAAGTTGCTATCTGTTTCAACGCAAGTTGCGTTTTGTTTATTCGCAAGTTGCGATTTTCATAAACGCAAGTTGCATTTGCTTAAATCGCAAGTTGCGATTGGTTTAACCGCAAGTTGCGTTTGATTGAATCGCAACTTGCGTTTTATTCACAGCTCCTGAAGAAGCGCGATTCGGCACTACCTGTCAGGGTATGGTAATGCCTGTAGGTTAATGAAAGTTAGGGGCATTTTGGCAAACCCACAACCACCAGTGTAGCTTATAAAGCTATCAAATAAACTAAAGTTAGTTACCGGGTTATGAGCAGGCGTTTGGTTTGTACCTGGGTGCCATTGCGGGTAATGATGAGGTATAATCCAGGCGAGAGGCGCCCCAACACCATGGTTACCGCCCCGCTGCCGCTTACCTCTTCTTCACGAATGGCTTCGCCATTGCTGTTAAGCACCTGTATGGTAGTCATATTTTCAGTGCCTGTGGGCTGCTCAATGGTAACGGGCGTGCCCGATGTAGCCGGGTTGGGGTATATGGTTAGTGCCTCTACCACTGGCGGTTCATTGGGCGGTGGGGCCACTACCGGGTCAGTTGCTTTTTCTGTTAAGGTGTATTCACTGTAGTTGCCATCTACACATTTGGCCCTTACCTGAAACTCATACAGGGTATTGGGCTGCAACCCACCAAAGCCCACCCCCTGGTAGGCCCCCTCACGCTCTGGCGACCAGATGGTGGTGCCTTTAACCCGGTACGAGCCCGCCACCAGGTCATGGCGCGGATCATCTGGCCCAGGCTCAACAAATATAGAATCAGTAAAGGTGTAAAAGGTAAACGGTGCCATGGGTGGCTGGCAGCCGGCCGTCCATACAAATTGTTTAAACTCTTGCCGCCTGCGGTTTAAGCAGCGCCAACGCAAGCGCAAAAAGTAACGGGTGCCCTTTTCAAGGTTGGTAAAGGTATGCGTATTGGTTTTGATGCGTGGCCCTATTAAAGGGAAGAACTGTGAGCTGTTAGGTGGCGATTTAGAGAGTACGATTTGCTCAAAATCGGGCGAGGGGGGCTCATTCCAGTTTACGGTAATGCTGTTTTCTGTTGAGCTAACCTGGTAGGTAGTTGGTACCGTACAAGTGCCCGATGTGTGGTAGCTTACTGACTTCCATGCACCTTTGCTGCCATCTGCACAAAGTGAACGCACCTGAAAGAAGTACGACTTTTCTGACAGCAGGCCTGTAAAGTCGTGTTCGTTTTTCTTGATTACAATAGGCACTGACCAGTTGGCCTCCCAAAAGGGCCTGAAGCGCACTTCGTACCCGTTGGCAGCTTCTTTCTGGTGGCTCCATTGTATGCCTATGCTTGATGGCCCCTGCGTTATTGCTTCAATGTCTTGAATATCAGGGCAGCAGTTGGCCTGCATGCGGTAGGGCTTTTGGCAGGCATTGCTGTACAGCAGGGTTTCTCTGGTGCCCCCCACGGCCAGGGTGGCCCGCATCACATCTTTCTGGTCAAGCGAAAACATGGTGAGGCTTACATCATCAAAGTAGTTCATGTAGTTGGTCCACATTTCGCCATTGGGCTCGTCACTGCATTTGCCCTGCTTAAAGGGGAAGTCGGCTACAGGGTCAAGCACCCCAAATACTTCCTTTTCGCAAGGGGGGGTATCATCAATAAAGTCATGGCCGCAGGCTTCATCACCCCAAACATGCCTTAAAAAGAAGAAGTGGCCCACCTCATGCACCAGTGTTTTGCCCAGCCCATAATCAGGGTGTGCGGTTAGCCCAAAGTATTCATAGCCACAAACAATGCCCTCACGGTCTTGCGGGTAGCCCGGAAAGGTGGCATACCCCAACACCCCATTCAGGTTGCACACCCAAACGTTTAAATACTCTGTGGGTAAAAATGAATCACTACCACCCAGGGCATCAAACTTAATGGCCTCGGCCTTATCGCCACTGTTAAAGCCCGTCTGGCTGGTGTTTACGTATTTAATGGCTTCGCGCAACTTGCCGTTTTCATCATAGTATTGCCCCAGGCAAAACCTGATGCCCACATTGGCTTTTAAGGGCTTAAAGGCGGCCGGGGTGTTGGCATCAAATTGGGGGTCAATGCCGCTGAATGAGTTGTTGAGCACCTGTAGCTGATTCATGATCTGGTCCCGGCTTATTTTTTCCTGCGGGGCATTCCATACAATATGAAAGGCAATGGGTACTACAATTTCCTGGCTGTTGTTTTCCGTTCGAAATTGCTTTAACCTTTTGGCCTGCTTTAGTATGTTTTGCTGCAGGCGGTCTTGCATGGCAGCCCCTTTGGGGTGGGCAAGCCTGAACCAATTGTTCACCTCATCAGTTGCGCATCGCTTTACAGCCTGTTGTGCACTAGCTGTAGCCGGTGTTAACAGTAAACCAATGCAAACGATCAGGGTGGCAAGCAGGTACTTGCTCGTATGGCTAAGTTGGATAGTAGTGGTCATGTTTGTTTTGATTTGCTTACCCAGCAATTGGTTATTCGTTAACAACAGATTGGCGCAGCAGCTTTACGTCTCCCTCCTGGTCTTTCAGTACCTGGGGGTTGCCGTTATTGTCAAACTCAACCCGCTCACGTGGCGAGAAGATCATCTCTAAAAACAACCGTTGGGTAAAGGCCTCAATCGTTTTGTCCTTAAAGTCGGCTGCTTCTTTTTGGTTGCCATAGATGTAGTTCTTGTCTTTTTCAATGGTGTTTTTGACTGCCTCAAAGCATACGCAGGCCCCATCACGAAAGTAGTCAGAGGTAAAGCAGGGTATGCCGCCGCCGTCGTTCACTACAAACCGGTTAAAGTCAAAATCGGCCTGGTTGTCGCCGCCTTGCAGGCAGTACAGGGTTCTTGAGAGGTAATCAATTTCATTGGCATAGATCTGTGATACCTGCCGGGCCTCATCCTGCTTGTTGGTGGGGCCTTCGTAAAACTTCACAAAGGTGGTAGGGCCTTCTTTAATGATGTCATTCAGTAATCCCGTGGCGGTTTCAGGGTTATAAGCAGCTACAGGGGTCAGGCTGCCCAGCCAGGTGGTTACTACGGCGTTGGCGGTTTCCTGATTGAGCTTTTTCATGGCTGCCACCACCTCGCTGGCCTTGCCAGAGGGCCAGTCTTCAGGGTTGGGCTGCGCCAGAATAAAGCGTACCGGCACCAGGGTGGCCGCAGCGTCAGTATCAACAATGGCCCCGGCTGCCGGGAAGGGGGCCAGGATGTTCTCATCGCTCAGCAGCTGCTCTAACGCAGGCAGCATCATGGCGGCCTCGCCCATTAACATAAAGTAGTAACCGGGCTGGGCCTGGTTGTTGTCCAGGTAGTTTTTGGTACTTTCAAGAAACAGGTCTTCGGCCGACTTCTTAGGCAGGTTTTCGCTCTGCTCTCGGTTGCCTGCTTCGGTGGTGTATTTTATGCTTTGGTCTAACAGGTCGGGGCTTTTCAGCAGGGCATCGTTCACCTCACCATCGGCCACATCCATAAACTGTGTGTGCTGGTAATAGAGTATGTTCAGGTTCTTGTCCTTCCAACGGGTGCTCAGGGCTACCTTCTCATTGTCAGGCTCAACCACCAGGTCATTGCGTTGGTTGTCACTCACATAATCTTTTTGCTGTGCTGGCACTATAATAAGGCTCTCCAGGTTGGGGTTCAACACCGCTTGTGGCAGCGTTTGCCCATCAATAAGTTTGTGCTGGCGGGCCTCATTGTCAAAAGCATACAGGCCCCAGTCAACCACATCTACCTGTATGGTCTGTTCTGTCTCATCGCCGTCACAATCATTCTCTGCCCTGATTAGCCAGCGGCCATGGTTGTAATCTACCTCGGTAAGGTAACCAGCCTGGCCAGGCTCATTCCATTCATCACC
>CAZXTW010000645.1:1914-4177 GCA_964643525.1 uncultured Roseivirgaceae bacterium | reverse complement strand
GAAAAGATGGCAATAGTAATAGACAATATATACACCAAAGGCATTAGCGGCAGGGTAGGGAAGCAGCTGCTGTATAAATTGTATGGCAACAAAACGGTGGTGTCTGCCTTTCCGCGCCCCTCGGCTTATGCGCCTAGTGCGCGGCAGCTGGCACAGCGTAAAAAGTTTGCCCTGGCCGTGCTAAAAACACGCCAATGGCTGCAAAACAAGGCCCATAAGCAGTTTTTGTTGGGCCTGAAACACAAGTGGGAGGCCTTTAGCGCCTACCATGCCGGCATCAGGTACTTCATGGCCGAGCCTGCTGCACCAGCAACAACACGGGCTGCAACGGCAAACCCTGCCCCACAAAAGCCGCCCTTAAACAGCGCCCGGCTAAGCCCGGTAACACCTGCCAGGCCAGTTACACCAACCCATAAAACGGCACGCCCCAAACCACCACCATTTGATTAATGGTTTGTAAGGGGCATTCAACGGCTTTTTGCTGAAGTTTATCGGTAATGTTTGGCTGTTGCTAACATAATGGCAATCTTCGGGCATGCAAGAAGGAGTAATCACAAGCAAACCCACTATACGCAAACCTGTAGCCCATAAAGTTTTACTAAAGCGGGCCATAGGCAATGAGGTGTTTGTACATGCCCTGCTGTGGGTGCTGTACCTGCTGGCCACGGCCTACAGCCGCCGTGAGCCTGGCCTTGAGCTGTACCAGCTGGTGTTTACGTTTAACTATATTATTGTGGTAACGCTGGTAAACTATGTGTTTTTACCCAGGCTGTTTTACCGCAAGCGTTACAAAGCCTTTTTTGGGGCGGTGGCCGCTGTATTGTTTGCTTCTATGCTGTTAGAAGAGCTGGTGCTTGAAAAAATATTCTTCCCTGATACCCGCGGCGATTATTTTAACCCCTACTATGCCCTGATACAGATTAGCACTACGGTAGGCTTTTTCGGTGGCTTTCGCCTGGCATGGGACTACCACTTTACCACCCGCGCCATGGAAACACTTGAAAAAGAGAAGGCCGAAAGCCAATTGAACTACCTGAAAAGCCAGATAAACCCCCACTTTCTGTTCAATAACCTGAACAACTTGTATGCCTATGCCTTAGAAAAATCAGATAAGGTACCCGAGATGATTCTTGGGCTGAGTGATATACTGCGGTATGTGCTGTATGAGAGCCAGGGCACCTATGTGTCATTGGGGCGTGAGCTTGAGCAGCTGAAGCATTATGTAGCCCTGCAGCGCACCCAGCTGGAAGGACGGGGCAGTGTAACGTTGGCTATTGATGGCGAGGCAGAGGGGTACCGCATAGCACCATTGTTGCTGTTTTCATTTGTTGAAAACAGCTTTAAGCACAGCCACAGCAGCCAGCTGGCCCATGTAAACATTGCCATAACGGTAACTGTTGCTGACGGCAGGCTGCTATTTGTTTGCACCAACCCTTATGAAGATGTGTACCGCGACAGCCAGCACCCCAACGGAGAGGCCAAAGGCATTGGGCTAAAGAATGTGCGTGAGCGCCTGCAGCTGCTGTATGCCGATAAGCACGAGTTAACGATTACTGAAGATGGCCAGACGTATACCGTGGCTCTGGATGTTGAGCTGGTATGACGCCCCTGAGTTGTATTATAGTTGAAGACCAGCTGCCAGCCCAAAAGGTGCTGCAGCGCTATATTGCTGACCTGCCCGAGCTGCAACTGGTAGCTACGTTTAATAATGCCATTGAGGCCATTGGTCATTTAAAAAGCAACACGGTAGACCTGATTTTTCTTGACATACACCTGCCCAAACTAACCGGCCTTGACTTTTTGCGTGCCCTGCCCCAGCGGCCCAAGGTTATACTTACCACGGCCTATACCGAGTATGCCATGCAGGGGTATGAGCTGGATGTGGTAGACTACCTGCTGAAGCCCATTTCGTTAGAGCGTTTTATCAGGGCCATAACCAAGGTAACCCATGCCCAACAACAGGGGCCTGCCACCACACAGCCGCCAGCAGCAACCACCCCGGGAGCTGACGAGCAGTATGTGTTTATTAAAGACGGCCGCGAAATAGTAAAGGTGTTTTATGCGCGCATAGTGCTGATTAAAGCATCGGGCGATTTTGTGCAGCTGATTACCGAAGACAGGAAGTATATGATTGCCTACACCATGAAGTATTGGGAAGAGCTGCTGGCCCAACGCCAGTTTTACCGGGTGCATAAGAGCTACATCATTAACCTGCAAAAGGTAGATAAGATATCTGGCAACCAGGTGTTTATCCGTGACGAGG
>CAZXTW010000645.1:0-1880 GCA_964643525.1 uncultured Roseivirgaceae bacterium | reverse complement strand
GTGATGATTTTTTGCGCCGGATTAATGTAAATCTGTAGCACGCCCCTGCACAAACCAACCTATATAATGTTTACCTCTGGCGTAAGCTCAATGCCAAACTTTTGAGCTACAGAGGTGCGGATATCCATAGCCAGGGCATATAAATCTTTGCCTACGCCGTTGCTGTGGTTCACCAGCACCAGGGGCTGCTTGTCATGCACGCCAATGGGGCCACGGCGGTGGCCCTTCCAGCCGCATTGGTCAATTAACCAGGCAGCAGGCACCTTAATGGTTTGCCCGTTGGGCTGTGCGTAGCCAGGCACCTCGCCAAACTCGGCCTTTAGCGCCTCATGGTCTAGCTTATCAACTACCGGGTTTTTAAAAAAGCTGCCTGCATTGCCAATTTGTGCCGGGTTGGGCAATTTACTTTCTCTGATGTGTATCACTGCCTGGCTTACCTGCTGTATGGTGGGCTGGCTAACCCCCATGGCCGCTAAGGTATCATTAATAGCCCCGTAGCTGGTGTTGATGTGGTGCTGGCTGGTGGTAAGCCTTAACGTAACCCGAGTAATGATGTATTGCCCCTTGGCGTGGCGCTTAAAAATGCTTTCGCGGTAGCCAAACTGGCATTGCTGTGCGTTAAAGGTAGCTGTTTTGCCAGTGCTGATTTCTACAGCTTCAAGGCTGTGGAATACGTCTTTAATTTCAACACCGTAGGCCCCAATGTTCTGCATGGGTGCAGCGCCTACGGTACCAGGTATGAGCGAGAGGTTTTCAATGCCGCCATAGCCGCGCTCAAGGCAGTGCAGCACCAGGGCATGCCAGCTTTCGCCAGCCCCGGCATGCACCAGCACATGGTCAGCACCCTGGGGGGTAAACGTAATGCCCTTAATGGCCATGTGCAGCACCAAAGCCTCAATATTTTGAGTAAGCAAAATATTGCTGCCCCCGCCCAGCACAAACAGCGGGGCCTCTTTTACTGCTGGCTGTTGCAGGGTTTGTACCAGTTGGTCGGGGCTTTCAATAGCCACAAAGCGGCTGGCGGTGGCGTGAATGCCAAAAGTATTGTACCCTTGTAAATTTACGTTGTGCTGTAGGTTCAAAATAATTGACTTAGCGGTGGTTTAATGGGCGCAAAATTAAGTGTCTTGGCCGAATATATTCACATGTTTTGAGGCAAGGCGCAGCACAATAAAGCTGCCCACTATTACTGCTGCGTTAATGGCCAGCGCAGGCCAGTTGCCAAATATCAGGTTACCCAAAAAGAACAAAAAGCCATAAGCCATAACCACCGCCGCCAGCCAGCATACGGCCAGCAGGGGCAGGTCATTACTACCGGTTTTTTGTTGATAAGGCCCCCAGGCACCGGCAGGCTTTATTTTAGCACAGAAGCTTTTTAAGGTTTGGGCGTCAGTTGCAGGGGTTAAGTAAGTAACCACTACCCAGGCCACCGTGGTAAACCCTAAAGTGAGGAAAAAGCTGTTTGGGAAGTCAAGGCCAAGCAGGTAATGCCCCACACTGTACCCTATAAAGGGGGCTATGGTGGCCGTAATTTCGCTCCAGGCATTGATGCGCCACCAGTACCACCGCAGTATCAGTACCAGCCCCAGGCCGGCGCCACATTCCATTAAAAACTTCCAGGCGGCATCAATATTACCTATTTGAGTAGTAGCAAACAGCGCTACTGCCATTACCAGAAAAGTACCCACCCGCGAGGCGGCCACATAATCACGCTCCTGGGCGCCCGGCTTAATAAAGCGTTTGTACACATCATTCACCAGGTAGCTGGTGCCCCAGTTTAACTGAGTAGAAATGGTGCTCATATAGGCCGCAAAAAAGGCAGCCAGCAACAGGCCTTTGAGGCCACTGGGTAAAAACTGCTGCATGGCCATTACGTAGCC
>CAZXTW010000644.1:3509-4178 GCA_964643525.1 uncultured Roseivirgaceae bacterium | reverse complement strand
CAGCCAGCTTGTCTTCCACCTGGTTTTGAGGGGCCACAAAGGCCTCGCCAGTGGTAACTTCAGGGTTGGGCAGTGCCTTGCGGTCAACCTTGCCATTGGGTGTTAATGGCAGGGCATCTAACTGCACAAAGTGTGCTGGCACCATGTAGTTGGGTAGCGTTTGCCCCAGCTGTTCTCTTAAGTGCGTAGCACTGGTTACCTGTGCGGCTACAAAGTAGGCGGCCAGGTACTGCTCGGCAGTGGTGGCTTGTTGTTTGGCCACCACCACAGCCGCACTAATACCTTCTACCTGCGCCAGGGTGCTTTCAATTTCGCCCAGCTCAATGCGGTAGCCCCTTATTTTTACCTGGTGGTCTTTGCGGCCGGCCAGTTCAAGGGTACCGTCAGGCAGCCAGCGGGCTACATCACCCGTGAGGTAAATGGTTTCACCAGAACGGAAGGGGTTTTGGGTAAACCGCTCGGCCGTAAGTTCATCACGGCCCCAGTAGCCTTTGGCCACACCGGCACCGCCAATGTACAGATCACCCAGAACGCCCAATGGCACAGGTTGCAGGGCTTTGTCAAGAATGTACGCTTGCGTGTTGCTGATTGGCGTGCCCACCTTTACTTTTTGTACCGGCTGCTCAAACTGATGGATGGCCGACCAGACGGTGGTTTCAGTAGGGCCGT
>CAZXTW010000644.1:0-3499 GCA_964643525.1 uncultured Roseivirgaceae bacterium | reverse complement strand
ATTGCTATTGCCATCGTTGTTGTATATGTTGGCTTTGGTGGTGTTTTGAAGGTTGTTAACCAGTGCAGCAGGTACTGCCTCGCCGCCCAGCATAAGGGTTTGCAGTGACGACAGAAAGCGCGCCGAGCCCTCACTCTTTTCTGCCATTTGCAGAAATGAGGGGGTAGACTGCATCATGGTAATGGGTTTGTGCCCCCCTGTGGTGCGACCGCTGAACAGGTCTTTGAGTGCAGCCAGGTGTTTCAGGCCTTCAAGTACCTTGCTTTCTTCCACACCAAAGTCAACCAGGCAGGCTATTTCATTCACGCCAATTTCTTTCAGCTTCAACACCGTGCGGCTGCAGGTGTCTTTGGTGCCAATTAATGAGCCTGTGGTGTAGTAGCGCTTAAAGGCGCTTTTTAAAATTATTTGCTTATCGGCCTCAGTCAGTTCATCTTCCAGCTTGTCAGTTTCTTTGTCTAACAGCTTAACCAGGCCTATAGAGCTTTTGAGGTATTCAATAAAGGGTTGCTCAACGGTAGCCTCTACCTCATTAATGTCTGTGCCCACATAGGTGTGCAGCATTAATGATACGATGCCAGCTTCAGGGTCGTGGCCGTTGTCTTTGCGGGCCTGTCGGTACACGCTAATTTTGTGCGCCAGCTGGTCCATATCCTGCCCCAGAAAGTGGGTTAGTACGTTGGCCCCGGCAGCCCCGGCAGAGCGGAAGGTTTGCTCATTGCCAGCCGCCGTTACCCAGATGGGTAGCTGGTTTTGCAGCGGCCTGGGGAATATCTTCACATCAATGTCATTGCCCATGCCGTTGGTGCGGGTTACGCTGTTGCCCTGCCACAACTGCTGTACCTCTTCTATTTGGGCGTACATGGTGTCGTGGCGTTCATTAAAGTTGTTACTGGTCAGGGCAAAGTCGTTGGGGTTCCAGCCTGAAGCAATAGAAATGCCTACGCGGCCACCGCTCAGGTTATCTACCACCGACCATTCTTCTGCCAGGCGAATGGTTTCATGCAGCGGGCTAACCACACTGCCACTGCGCAGTTCAATCTGGTCAGTAACCATGGCCAGGGCCGCGCTGGTAACTGAAGGGTTGGGGTACAACCCACCAAATTCATGGAAGTGCCGCTCTGGCGTCCAAACTGATTTAAAGCCGTGCTGGTCAGCATATTTTACTGACTCAATCAACAGGTTGTATTTATTTTCTGCCTGGTTGTTGTAGCTGCTAAAGTAAAACAGGCCAAAGTCCATAGTTTGCTGCGCCTGTTCTGGCAGGTAGCGGTCAAGGCTATTCAACGATATATCAGCAGGGTGCAGCACCACTTCAATGCCGTTGCACAGCGTCCAGAACAGCTCAAGCACCGATATGTCAAAGGCAGTACTAGTTACGGCCAGCAGGCAGTCGTTGGCATTTGGGGCAATACGCTCGCTAATGCCAGTCATGAAGTTTACCACGTTGCGGTGGGTAATCATAACACCCTTGGGCTTGCCAGTACTGCCCGAAGTGTAAATCATGTAAGCCAATGCCTCTGGGGTGGTAGCCGGTGCAGGGTTGGCCACAGCGGCACGCTCAAGGGCATGGTCACTAATGGTTACGTTAATGCCCTCAAAGTGAAAGTCAACAGGCAGTGGGTTGGTAGTAACCAGTACCCTGGCCTGGCAGTCGGCCAGAATATAGGCCACCCGCTCGGCGGGGTAGGTTGGGTCAACCGGTACGTAGGCCGCCCCTGCCTTAAGTATGCCCAGCATGGTGGCTACCATATGCTCTGAGCGGTCAACCATCATGCCCACCATATGGCCGGGGCGTACGTGCAACTGCTCTTTCAGGTAGTTGGCCAGGCGGTTGGCTTTCTGGTTCAGCTCATGGTAGGTAAGGGCGGTGCCCTCATATACAATGGCATTGGCTTCGGGTTGTCGGGCCACCTGTTGCTCAAACAGCGTTACCAGTGTTTCAGCTTCAGGGTAGCTGCGGGTGGTGGCGTTGAAGCCTTCCAGCAGTTGGTGGCGCTCAGCGGCCGAAAGCATACTGAGCTGGCCCAGGGTGGTTTCAGGGCTGGCCACCATGGTATCGAGTATACGCTGGAAGTAGGCCACAAACCGCTGCACGGTTTCGTGCTTGTATAGCTGGGTGGCGTAGTCCAGATGAAACAGCAGCCCCTCTCCTTTTCTTACAGCCGAAAGGGTAAGGTCAACCTGTGCCACAGCAACATCAGCTACGTAAGGGCTTACGGCTAAACCGCCCACGTTCAGGTCGGGCTCTTCAAAGTTCTGGAAGAAGAACATCACGTCAAACAATGGGTTGCGGTTGGTTTCGCGCGCCAGTTGCAAGTCATCTACAAGCTCTTCATAAGGGTATGACTGGTTGTCAAAGCAGGCCAATGAGCGCTGCTTCAGATCTGCCAGAAATTCACTGATGGTCAACTCGCTTTTAGGGAAGTTGCGCAGGGGCAGGGTATTGACAAACATACCTACAATGGCCTTCAGGTCAGGGTGGTCGCGCCCAGCCACTGGCGAGCCAATGGTAATATCTTCCTGATTGCCCAGCTTGCTTAGTAAAATGGTGTAGGCGGCCAACAGCACCATATATAATGTGGTACCTTCTTTTTCAACCAGCTGATTAATACGCACCACCGCAGCGGCGTCTAGCTCAAAGGTTATTTTGCCACCTTCAAAGTTTTTCAGGGCAGGGCGGCTATAATCAGCTGGCAACTCAAGGGTTTGGGCCTGAGCCTGAAACTGCTCAAGCCAGAATGCTTTTTGTTGCTCACGAGCGGCCAGTTGTGCCTCGCTCTGTTGCCATACCGAATAATCTTTGTACTGCAAGGTAAGGGCGGGCAGCTCTTTACCAGTATACAGGGCCAGCAAATCGGCAATCATCATACTTTCAGAGAAGCCATCAGCAATGATGTGGTGCATGTCAAGCATCAAAGCGTAATGGTCAGGCCCCATGGTTAATAAACCGGCACGCAACATAGGGTACTGCGTGAGGTTAAACGGCCTGATGAACTGTTTTACAGTAGTTTCAAGTTTATCTGGGGTGCCCTGGTACTGTTCCAGCTCAAACTGGCCTTCAGGGGCAATTACCTGTACGGTTTCATCATTAACCAACTCAAAAGAGGTACGCAAACTCTCGTGCCGCTGCATAAGCTGGTTAAAGGCCTGCTGCAGGCGGGCCACATCAAGCGCACCTTTGATGGTCACTACTTTTGATACGTTGTAGGCCAGCGAGGCGCGGTCAAACGTATGTAAAAAGTGCAGGCGGCGCTGTGCAGAGCTTAGTGGGTAATGGCTGCTTTGGGGTACCTGGGGTATGGCCTCAAAGGCAGTTGCCTCTGCACCCTGGCCACCGTGCTCTGCCACGTAGGCAGCCAACTGGCGCACCGTGGCCATTTTGAAGAATTCTTTTAAGGTAAGGGGTATATTGAAGTCCTTTTTGAGGTGGGCCACCATGGTAAGCGCCTTGAGTGAATCGCCCCCTATTTCAAAAAAGTTATCGGCCCGGGCACTG
>CAZXTW010000643.1:0-4179 GCA_964643525.1 uncultured Roseivirgaceae bacterium | reverse complement strand
TTTACCCCACAAACCAGCACCCAAAGCAACGGAGTGCCCAATGCCTACATGAAATATATTGTGTATGACCTGGACAGCAATGTAGTAACCCAGGGCGAGCAGCTCATCACCACCGCGGCCAACACCCAGTGGGAGGCGCTAAACCTTTCAACCGTCATTACCCAAGATGGGTACCTCAAGGCCTACCTCATCAATGAAGACGATGAAGACGTGTGGTTTGATGACTTCACCATCACCCACACCACCAGCCCCATTGTACAAGAACACCCCGCTGCATGCTGGCTCCTCGCTAAAACAATCCACTGGATTGTTTCTTCACGCTCGGCCCTCCCTTCGGCCTCACATTTAACACCTACAACCAGTAACGTTTAAAACGATAAAAAATAGGAGGTCAGATTTGGTATGCCAGCTGGCCCAGGGTATTTAAGGTATATATGGCAAGGTAAAGGTCGTGAGGCCAACTGGCCTAACAGTAATAGGCCAATTGGCCTTACGGTATTAGGCCAGCTGGCCTAATGGTAAGGCCTGCTGGAGAAAAGCAGTAAACTCCCAGGAGAAAAGCCCCATTGCCCCGGCAGAAAAAAGGCTTGGCTGCCAGCCACAGCTTTACGACAGGAAGGTTGATGGAATTAGGCGTGGTTTTTTTCACGATCAATTGCTCAGGCCATGTTTGGCTTGAATGGCCTCTACTTGGTCAATAGGCATATTGCAATACCTTCTAAGGTTAATTCGCCTTATGCGCTCATAACTAAAACTTCCTGATCAGATTGCCTGTTAAAGTCTCATCACGTTGTTCCACGCATACTTTGGGTTAAACGGTTAAAAAAGTGCGTGTAGTCAAACTTGCCCACCAGTTTGGCCGCATACTGAAATACCTTGTTCACGACAAGTTTCAAGTCGGGCTTCCAGCTATCAGCAACAGCAGGCCTGCCACAAAGTTTTGGCTAGGTTTTGCTCAAAGTATTGTTTACACTTTTAACCTTAACAACTGGCCTGCTGTGTGCACAGGTTCTGGTAATTGCAGGCTTTGCACTTATTCTTATTCTGTACGGGGGCTGGCCATAAGCACTGGCTGGTAATATGGGCAATTTGTGCAATGGCTGTTTTAACCTTTGCCAGGTAATTGGGCTCAATAGGTACTGGCTGTAGGTGGTTGTCACTGCGGGTATACACCAGGTAGGCATGATGCACCTGGCCACCAAACTGTTGGGCCACCATCAGCGCATAACAATACAGCCTGATCTGATCACTCTCATAAAGGCCGGCGTTTTTGTCATACCTGGCATAATAATAATCAACAGGGGCATAACTGCCGTCGCTTAGCAGCAGCACCTCATCAATATGCCCATACAGCTGTGCATGGCTCATGTGGGGCATCACCCAGTGTTTGGTGGCCCCCAACTGGTGGCGTATGTCACTCTTTTCATGTTCAGGTATTTTATAATATGCCTCTTGCCCCTTCTTGACCTTAATATTGGTTTCGGGGTTGGCAGGTATATTCAGTACTGATCCAAACCAAGTTTTGCGTGGGCAGTACATGTGGTTGCGTATTATGGTTGGGGTAATGCGCAGGCTCATGGGCGTTGGTTTAAAGTTGTTTCAAAAGGCTGTTATCAAACCCCTGGCCCATTTTTTCCATACGCTCGGCATCTTGAGGGCGTACCACAACAAGGTAAACACTGTCTGTAGGTTGGGCTTGGGGGTTGGTATTGTCCAGTAGGTCTTCTAATTCAATGCACAAAGTATCTTTCTGGTGGTGGGTAAGCTGGCCCACCAGGGCGTGGCGTTGCACCTGGTGCATGCCCTGCCGCTGGGCGCAGGCCATGGCGGTTGCCGTACGGCTGGGGTCCTGGCAGTCTACCAGCAGCCAACATACATCATCATTTACTCTGTTGGTGGGCATGGTTGGCTTCATTTTGTTGTTGCAGCTGCTCTGCCAGGCGGTGGGCAGCCAGCTGTATGCCTGTAGCCCGGTTGTACCCCTCGGCTGTTACATCTTTATGCAGGTAGGCACGCATGGCCTCAGCAATTTTATTCTTGCCGCTTTGCATTAGCTGGCAGCCTGCCTCTGTGTTGTGTTGATAGTCTTTGGTGGTGAAATTGCCTTTCCCTTTATCTCTATTTAAAAGTTGCAAAACCACTGCTTCAGCATACACCAGGTAGGGTGCGGCAAAATCATTGACCAGGCTAAGCAGCTGCAGGTTGTCAGGGTGTAAAAAGCCGGTATAGGGGTCAAGCCCGGCAATAACCAGTGCTTTTTCAGCACTGCTGGTTATAAAGGCATTGGCATAATTGAGCAGGGCGTTAAATGGGTCTTTTGCCGGCCATAAGCTACGGCCCTTAAAACTCCAGTTGGGCGGCACCGTATGGGTTAGTGCCTTAAAGTAGTGCGCATCTGCTGTGGCTTTCAGCTCCTGCACTACCTCAGCGGTAGGCGTATTGTTGTTTTGGGTATACTGGGCAATTTGCTGGCCCTGTTGCTGCAACTGCTCAATTTGGTTAGTGAGCTCGCCTACCCCTTGTTGCGTGAGCAATTGCACGCGATTATTGATTTGTTTGGCCAGCCATTGGCAGGCCCATGTAATGCCCCGGCCGTTTTGTGCAGCTTTTAATTGCTCACTGCGCAGGGCGGCAGTATTGCCGGGCTGGCAATGCCACAAGCGCGCATAGGGCTGCTCATGGTCATTTAACAAAACAATTTCTATCTGGTGCTTCATGGCCAGGGCAATGGCTGCTGAACTAATGGTTACATCGGCAGCACCTATTATAATAGAATGTACCTTGAGGTAGGAAATAGTTTTGGCATCATTGCCGTTGGTGTAGGCAACTACAATATTGCCATGCTGGGCAGTGATGGCTGCCGGTGAGGTGCCTATGTAGGCAAAGCTTTTGTTTGTCATAATGGTGTAGTTTATTGGTTAAGGTACCGGGTGCACACAACCAAAGCCCCTGCTTACAGCTTTGCCCAGGCCAATACCCTCTGGTAGCAGGGCATTGGTAGTAAACTGCCCGGTAAAGGCTGCCATGGTGTTGTTTTTAAACTGCACCTGGGTGGGCTGTAGCTGGGCATGTACCAGTATGCGCTGGTGGGCTTGCAGCCGCAGGCCTACCCCCTTATAAAAAGAGAGCATATTACCAGTAAGTATGCGGGGCAGCAGCTGTTGTTGCTGGGCAGGTGTGTCCCCCAGCCATTGTTTGTGGTTTTGCTCGTTCAGCGCCAGCCAGGGGCTGGCAAACCGATACTGCTGCAATTGGGGTGCCGTGCCCAGGGGAGCGCTTTTGGTTTGCAGCCTTTTACCTGCCAGGGGGTAGGTTTTGCCAGAAAGCCGCAGCTCACGAATTTGCAAAAACAGCCCTTGTAACAAGCCTGCACCGGCCTGCAAACCAAGCAATACGGGTATTTGGTTAATAATTTTGTATTGCACCAGCGGGTAGCCGTAGCGCAGGCTGCCATCAGCATAGTGGTTGTGCAGCAGTGGGCTGTGTGTTTTGAATAAGGTGCCAAAGTAGCCCCTTAACTTGGCGGCCTCGCGGCGGGGCAGCCGCAAGTCAGCAAATTGAATGGTGCATACGGGCAGTTGGGGTGTGCCTGCAAGTTGTTGCACAGGCGTGGGTATTGTTTGCAGTTCCATATTAAAACATGTAATCGTAGGTATCGTCATCATCACGAATAAAGCCTGTCTGCTCGTTGTAATAGGTGGCCAACAGGTCTGGGGTTACGTAGGGCAGGTCTTCATACAATTCCTGATTGCTCAGTAGTAGCTGCTCAACCAGTGGCAGGTGCCTGGGTACGGTTAATATGCATTGGTTAAAAGCGGTTTTGTGCTTTAGCTTAAAGGTGGCGTGCTGCTGGCGTTGGGCTTCAGGGGGCAGCCCGATGCCGAGTTGTAAAAAGGCCAGCAGGGCTGCCTGGCCTGCTGTTCCGTAGGGTACATATACTGCCTGGTTGTGGTGTTGGTGGGCTATGACCTGAAAATCGGCCACTGCGGCTACCTCTTTGCTATTGCTTTGGTAGCGCAGGTGTTCCATAGCGCTAAATATGGCCTCACTTTGCTGGTACGAGGCTTTGCCGCCAACGGCATCAAAATAGGTGTTCACCAGGTCAAGGTAGGCACTTTCGGGTATGGTTGGGCCGTATTGGTCAGTGCCGGTTTCAAGGGCCTTTAGCACCGGTTGCTG
>CAZXTW010000642.1:0-4181 GCA_964643525.1 uncultured Roseivirgaceae bacterium | reverse complement strand
GGCAAAACGGTAAGGGGCCAGCAGTACGTTTACCTGGCCGGTAACGTTGGCCTGGGTATCTTCAAGAAAGGTTTCAACATTGCGCATTACGGGGTCAAGAAACTGCCCCTCGTGCAGCAGCATGCCATACCAGTTGCCCAGTTGCTCCTTCCAGTACTGCTGCCATTTGGTAAGGGTGTGTTTTTCAAGGGCATGGTGGGCCTTAATGGTAATGAGGGGGGCGGCGGCCTCAAAACCCACGCGCCCCTTGATGCCTATAATGGTATCGCCCACGTGCACATCACGGCCAATGGCATAGGGGGCGGCCAGTTGTTGCAGGGCCTCAATGGCGGCCACGGGGTTGGCATAGGTTTGGTTGTTAACCCCCACCAGTTGCCCTTTATTAAAGTGTAGCTGGGCAGTGGCAGGCTGCTGCGCCTGCAACTGGGTGGGCCAGGCCGCCTCTGGCAGAGTGCCGGCCGAGGTGAGGGTTTCTTTGCCGCCCACGCTGGTGCCCCAGATGCCCTGGTTAATAGAGTACTGGGCCTTTTCAAAGTCAAGCGCTACGCCGTGGCTGCGCAGGTAGTCAATTTCCTGCTGGCGCGACAGCTGCTGGTCGCGGATGGGTGTGATGATGCCCATGTGGGGGCACATGATGTGAAACACCAGGTCAAACCGAACCTGGTCATTGCCAGCACCGGTGCTGCCATGGGCCAGGTAGGTGGCCCCCAGCTTTTGGGCCTGGCGGGCTATGGCCATGGCCTGGAACACCCGCTCTGCACTGACCGACAGGGGGTAGGTGTTGTTGCGCAGCACGTTGCCAAACACCATGTATTTAATGCATTGCTGGTAGTAATCGTCAATGGCATCAATGGTGGTATGGCTGCTTACGCCCAGGGCGTAGGCACGTTGCTCAATTTCTGCCAGCTCTTGCCGGGTAAAACCACCGGTGTTGACTATTACAGAGTGCACCTCAAGCTGCTTGTCGTGGCTGAGGTATTTGGCACAGTAGCTGGTGTCTAAACCGCCGCTAAAGGCCAGCACTACTTTGTTGTTGGGCTGGGGTTGCGTATTGGGTTGTGTATTAGTTGTGCTCATGGCTAAAAAAGGTTGAGTTTAACTAGTATGGGCTTCTTTTTGCGCAGGGGCTTGAACTTGTTGAGTTGCAGAAAGCGCTTAAAGCGCTCCCAACGCTCGCTTTTGTTGGCTTTGGCTTTAGGCGCCTGCGCCTGCTGCTGGCCGTTGTTGGCATTGCCTGTATAGAGCATGCCCGTGCAGAGGCAGTGCCGGCGGGTGGTGCGCTGCAGTATGTCATAATTTTTGCAGCTTTGGCAGCCCTTCCAGAAGGCCTCATCGTCAGTTAGTTCAGAAAAGGTAACGGGTTTGTAGCCCAGGTCAGAGTTGATTTTCATGACGGCCAGGCTGGTGGTAATGCCAAATATTTTGGCCTCGGGGTATTTTTCTCTTGACAGCTCAAATATGCGCTGCTTAATGGCCTTGGCCAGGCCGGTGCGGCGGAAGTCGGGGTGTACAATCAGGCCCGAGTTGGCCACGTAGCGGTGGTGGCTCCATGTTTCGATGTAGCAAAAGCCCACCACTTTGTTTTGGTACATGGCTATAACAGCCTTGCCCTGTTCAATTTTTTCGCTGATGTACTCAGGGGTGCGCTGGGCAATGCCGGTGCCCCGTGCCTGTGCGGCCTGGGCCATCATGTCTACAATGCTTTGGGCATATTGCAGGTGTGCCTTATGGGCAACATCAAGGGTAGCGTCCATGACGATTTTGACTGTATAATGGTGTAGATGATGTTTTTGATTGTGGGTGCGCCTGGTATTGGTATGCGCACAAGAGAGTTTCCCTGAAGGTGTAAGCAGGGTACGTAACCCCACCAGAATGCTTAAACCCTTGCGGGCCTACGCCTGATTACAACAGCACACGGCATTGCTGGGGTAGCAATTACCGGTGAAAAAGGGTTGTATGTGGCGGTGTTATTCATTCAGGAACAAAATAATTAATTCGATTTGATAATAGCAAATATTTGAACCAATACTTGCAAATACCTTACCAATATCTAATCACGATGGCACAGGTTGGCATAGGGGCAGTAGCTGCACTTGCGCAGGTCAGTTGTTTGGGTAAAGGGCTGGGCCGGGTCAAACACCTGCTGCAGCAGCTGGCGCAGGCCAGCCTCAAACTGAGGCAGCAGGGGGCGCATATCAAGCAGGGGCTGTAGTTTGCTGCCATCTTTTTGTTGCAGCATCAGGTCAAAGCGCTGGCCAAACAGGTCTTTGTAGTTGTACAGGCCAGGCATTACCGGGCCGTCTTTGGCCTCTGCATCGCGTATGTACAGCATGCCATACAGCAGGGTTTGCATGGCCGCTTTGTTGCGGGCAGGGTCGTTGGCATCAAATAATGACTCAATGGTGGTAAACACCTTATCATCTTTACCGGTTTTGTAGTCTATTACACGCACGGTGCCGTCTTTCTCATCAATGCGGTCAATAATGCCGCGCAGGGCCACCGTGTATTTGCCGGCCGAGGTACTGATAGGAAAGTGATGGTAGTAGCCGTCTTCTTTATCGGCCTCCAGGCCTATAATGGTAAAGGGAGCCTGGCTTTGGTCATGGTTAATGATGCGTGCTGCCACCTTGCGGATAATGTCGCGGGCAATCACGTTGCGCCCCTCATACACATACTCGCGGTTGGGGGGTATGCCGTATTCTTTTTTAAAGGCCGCCTGGATGGAGGCCATGAGGCGGTTTTTCAACTCAGGAAAGTCTTCTTTGGCAATGGTACGGTTGCCTTTGTTGACTTCTTTTATATACGTGTCATACAGGTGCTCAAGGGCATAGTGCAGCAGGTTGCCAAACAGGGGGGCGTCAATTTCTTCCTGCACGGCTTCAGCCTCATAAAGCAGGGCCACGTAGCGGTAGTAAAACCTGAGCTTGCAGTACAGAAAGAGGTTAATGGCCGAAGGGGTTAACCACTTTTGCCGCGCTGTATGGGCGTTGGTGTATTGCAGCAGGCTTTCCATCACGGCGGGGCTTTTGTCAATGCTAATTACCGGTGGGGGTTGCAGCTGTATGCTGTTGGCCAGCACCTGTTGGTGCAGGGGCAACGGCGAGGTGTATTTGATTTGTTGCAGGTAGCGGCTCATCTCGCCATTAAGGCGGCCGGTATCTTCAGTATTGTAGAGTACGTGCACATTTTGCGCCCTTTGCAGCAGGCGGTAAAAGAGGTAACTATACAGGGCCTCCTGCTGGTCGGCCACAGGCAGGCCAAACCCTTTACGCAGGTTGTAGGGTATGAATGAGTGCGGGTTGGTTTCTGGCGGCCAGGCCCCCTCATTCATAGAGAGAATGATGACGTGCTGAAAGTCAAGGTTACGCGTTTCAAACAAACCCATGATTTGCAGGCCGCTCAGCGGCTCGCCAGTAAAGGGCAGCCTGAGGTTTTTGATGAGCTGGCGGAATAGCTTAAGGAAGGTGGCCAGGGTGAGTTCTACTTTTGGCTGGCCTTCAGCAGCCAGCCCCTGCCCTACCAGCACCTCTTGCAGGCGTTGCAGCTGGGTATAAAACTGGTAAATACACTCCTGCTCAAATGGCAGGCCCTGATCAGCAGCCTGGTCGGTGTTGTCAGCCTGGTCAGCAGCAGCCTGCCGCTCGGGTTCAGTTGCTTCAGTCTCTGGCTCTTCGGCTGCGTCTTCATCGGTATAGCTCAGGGTATCGTACAGCAGGCGCAGCACCTCCATGAGGTAGGTAATGAGTGCAGGGCCCTCTTCAATGCGCTGAAATATAAGGGGGTAAAAGTGCTGGTCTTTCTGCAGGCCGTCTTCTTCAAAGTCAATGTATATTTTGTTGCGCTGCTCAATTTCAGCAATGTTAAAGTCGCTCTGTTCTGTAGTGGGGTAGTACAGGTAAGGGTGGCGCAGCAGGGCCAGCACGTTGCGGTAGTGAAAGCGCACGCGGCCATCTTTGTATTTGCGGGCATGCTGCTGCATATCAAGCAGCTGCTCAATTAAATGGTACAGCGGGGTGTTGCGCAGGGGGTAGCCCATGGTTACGTTTACCTGCTCAATACCTTCTGGCAGTGCGTGCAGTACTGAAAACAGCAGGTGCTCTTGCGGCAGTACAATTACGGTGCTTTCTGGCTGCCAGCCTTTTTGCCGCTGCGGTTCAGGCATAAAGCCATCTCCCTTGCTC
>CAZXTW010000641.1:0-4205 GCA_964643525.1 uncultured Roseivirgaceae bacterium | reverse complement strand
CTCGCTGGCGGTGCTCACGGGCAATGAAAGTACTGATACCCTGGCAGCCCTGGGCGAAGACCTGCTGCGCTATTTTGGCATGGGCTGCCGCAATGTATCTAAGCTGCTGGTGCCCCATGGGTATGACTTCCGCCCCCTGTTTGAGGCACTGGAGCCCTGGCAGCATGTGGCAGAGCATAATAAGTATGCCAATAATTTCGATTACCACCGGGCGGTTTACCTGATGAACCAGATTGAGTTTATGGATACGGGTTTTCTGGCCTTCAGGCAGCATGAAGACCTGGTTTCGCCCCTTTCTGTGGTGTATTACGATTATTACGCCAACGAGACCGAACTGGCGCAACAGGTGGCCAAAGATGCCAACCAGCTGCAGGTGGTGGTGAGCGATGGCGGGGCCTACCCCGGCAGCCTGCCCATAGGCACTACCCAACGCCCCAATTTGTGGGATTATGCCGACCATGTGGATACGCTAGCGTTTTTGTTGAACCTTTCATAACCCCATGGTAAGCTACTATGTTGCGTGCTGATAGCCTGTACCTGCGCCTGGTGCACCGTTTGCTGCCCTCGCCCTTTACTATTGCGGTGCTGCTTACGGTGCTTACGTTTGTGCTGGCAGCTACTTTAACTCAACCCACTGAGGCCAACCCCGGCCCTTACTGGCTTACCCTGGCTGGGTATTGGCAAAAAGGCTTTTGGGAGTTGCTGGCCTTTACCATGCAAATGGTGCTGATTCTGGTACTGGGCCATACGCTGGCCCTCTCGCCTGCTGTCAACCGATTGATTGGGCTGCTGGCCCAGCAATGCCGCACCACAGCGCAGGCTGCCCTGATTGTGAGCGCCGCCTCTATTGCGGTAAGTTTTGTAAACTGGGGGCTGTGCCTCATTTTTGGGGCCATTCTGGCCCGCAAGGTGGGGCAGGCAGCGGCCGGCAGGGGCAGCCACCTTAACTACCCCCTTATTGGCGCGGCAGGTTATGCCGGCATGATGTGCTGGCACGGCGGCTTTAGCGGCTCTGCCCCGCTGAAGGTGGCAGAGGCCAACCACTTTCTGGTGACCCAAACCGGGCAGATTAGCATTGCCCAGACGCTGCTCTCGCCATTGAATATCACCACAGCCCTTGCGCTGATTGTACTGATACCCGCCCTTTTTTACTGGATGGGCCGCAAAAGCACTACCGCTGCCCCCCTGCCTGCTACCACCTGGCATGAGTTTACTGAGGCCGATGCCCCCCTGGGTGGTGCTGAGCGGCTGGACTGCAGCCCCTGGCTGGGCCGCCCCCTGGGGCTGCTTATTACTGCCCTGGGCCTGGTGGCCATCTTTACTGCCCCCGCCGGGCAGGGCCTGGGGCTGGTTAACCTGAACTGGATTAATTTTATGCTGTTTGGCCTGGCCCTGGCCGCCCACGGCACGGTGCACCGCTTTCTGGCTGCGGTTGAGGCGGCCGTAAAAGGGGCTACCGGTATTATTATTCAGTTTCCGCTTTATGCCGGCATTATGGGCATCATGAAGTACTCGGGCCTTATTGTGGTTTTTGCTGATGCCTTCGTGGCCATTTCAAACAGCACTACCTTCCCCCTGTTTACGCTGCTTAGCGCCGGGCTGGTCAATACATTTGTGCCCAGCGGCGGCGGCCAGTGGCTGGTGCAGGGCCCTGTGGTAATTGAAGCGGCCAACCAACTGGGTGTGCCGCATTACAAGGCGGTGATGGCCCTGGCTTATGGCGACCAGCTTACCAATATGTTGCAGCCCTTCTGGGCCTTGCCCCTGTTGGGCATTACCCAGCTTAAGGCCAAGGCCATTTTGCCCTACAGCTTTATTGTAATGCTGGCTGGCCTGTTTATATTTACTGTAATGCTGCTGGTGTTTTAACTATAGAAAAACTCCCTTGCTGGCGCAAGCTTCCAAGCTTGTGCCAAAACCTGTAGCGCTTCCGAGCTCAACTCGAAATGCCCCCTATACACAAACCATATACCAACCCCTTACCCCATGCCTGAGCAAGAAGATTATAAAGCGGTTAACCGCAGCCTGTGGAACACCCAAACTGATGTACACATTCATTCTGCCATGTATGATGTAGCTGGCTTTTTACAGGGCCGGTCAACATTAAAGCCTATTGAGCTGGGGCTGCTGGGCAACCTGAGTGGCCAATCGGTACTGCACTTGCAATGCCATTTCGGGATGGACACGCTGTCGTTGCTGGGGGCCGGGGCCCAGCACGTAACGGGCATTGACCTGGCCGACCAGGCCATTGCCAAAGCCAATGAGCTGGCCCAGCAGCTGCACCTGGCCGACAGGGCCAATTTTGTATGCACCGACCTGTACAGCCTGCCTGACCATTTAGCCGGCCAGTTTGATGTGGTGTTTACCAGTTATGGGGTCATCTCCTGGCTGCCCGATCTGGCCCGCTGGGCACAGGTAGTGAAGCACTTTTTAAAGCCTGGCGGCCGCTTTGTGATGGTAGAGTTCCACCCGGTGTTGTGGCTGTTAGATGATGACGACCAAAGCATCAGGTACCCGTATTTTAATAAAGGGGTGATTGAGCTGGATGAAGAGGTGAGCTATGCCGACAGAGAAACGAAGTTTCAGGAGCGTTCACACAATTGGAACCACAGCCTGGCCGATGTAATTGGCAACCTTTTAGACCAGGGGCTTACTATGAGCCATTTTCAGGAGTATGACTATAGCCCGTACAACTGCTTTACAAATATGATTGAGCCTGCCCCCGGTCAGTTTCAGTTTAAAAAATACCCTGGCATCATCCCCATGCTTTTTTCTTTGGTGGCAGAGGGGTAAGTGAAGCTTACAAGTGTTTATTGATGCTTTATAAGCCTTTAAAAAGTATTAAAGTTCTTCGCGCAGTTGGTCAATCGCTTCCTGACTTAAGTCGGTGTAACGAATTATTTTTTCGTACGGCTCACCTTCCTGAAGCATGGCTTTGGCAGTTCTTCTGGCACGGGTTTCCATACCTTCTTTTTTACCCTTTGCTTCGCTGGCAATGAGGTCGTCTGTGTAGAATCCCATAGCTCAATTTATATCAAAGCGCTTGGCGCAGTTGGTCAATGACTTCCTGACTTAAGTCGGTATAGCGCATAATTTCTTCAAGGGGCTTATTATCCTGAAGCATGGCTTTGGCAGTTCTTCTGGCACGGGTCTCCATACCTTCTTCTTTACCCTTTGCTTCACTGGCAATGAGGTCGTCTGTGTAGAATCCCATAATATTGTCTCCTTTCTCTGCTTTAATTACTTGTATAACGCGCTCAAATTCTTTTCGTTCAGCAAACGCTGCCTGCACGTAAGTGAATATAGCCCTGATTACCCTTTTAGGCAATTTTTTTAAGTCTTTTAGTATCGGCCAAAAATCTTCAACCTGTTGGTCTACAGTCCATATGTTTTTCATTGATTGCAGGCAGGCCCTTAAAATGGGGGCATCAGCAAAATCAGCATCTAAGGCTGCTTTACTCTGGCTGCTCAGGTCGTACAAAGCATAGGGTACATCTACCACCAGGTTGGTCAGAGGCTCAGGGGCACCTGCCTGCCTGAAATACTGCCTCAGAGGCCTTACCTTCCACGGTTGCTTGCCATTATAAATAACCAAAGCCAGCGGTAAAGGAAACAGGTGCTCCCCATCGGGCACTTCAGTCGTTTCACCTTGTGCTTCAGCTAAATCTTGATCAACGGCATCAAAAAAAGCATTCAGCTTGGCCACCATGTACCGCATCAACTGGTATTCTATGGGCAGGTGTTTCCGTGGGGGCGAGCTTTTGTGCTCAACAATCAACAACAGGTACAAAACAAAGTTGCCTTTGCAACGCACCTTATAGCCTATATCGGTTACAGTTTTATGCAATGACTCATCGGTATCAGCATCGTTGATGCGCTCAAAGGTATCCCAAAGCATAACCTCTACCAGCTCTTTGGGCAGCACCCGCTGAAATAGCTGCTGCGCCCACGAACTATTTTGCAATAAAAACAGTGCAAACTGGTCGTGGGGTTTGTGGCTGTTCCGCTCTTTTTTCTGGTTGGGTGCTGCATTGGGCGTTGGGCCTTCTTCTGGAGGTATTGTCATAGATCTGCAACATAAATTAACCCCGGCAGCATACAAAACGTAAAGCTAATTTTAATCCAGTAAAGGTGTATTAGGGTTCAGTAAAGAGCTACCATGGCCTACCACCCAAGGCCATGAACCAACTGCCCCCAGGCACGCG
>CAZXTW010000640.1:0-4211 GCA_964643525.1 uncultured Roseivirgaceae bacterium | reverse complement strand
CCCCTTCAAACCCAAACAGGGGGGGCAGCTTGGTAATGAACAGCCAGGCATAAAAGCTGTACCCAATGACCTGAAACACGCTGTTAAGGGCCACCAGGCCTGCACCGTACTCGCTGCTGCCCTCGGCCAGGTCGTTCCATACCAACACCATGGCAATACAGCGGGCAAGGCCTATCAAAATCAGGCCCACCATATACTCAGGGTTATCGTGCAGAAACAGCAGGGCCAGTACAAACATCAGCACAGGCCCCACCACCCAGTTCAATATCAGGCTAATCGAAAGTATTTTCACGTTACGGAATACCTGAGGCAACAATTTATAGTTGGCTTTGGCCAGTGGGGGGTACATCATTAATATTAACCCAATTGCAATGGGTATGTTGGTGCTGCCGCTACTTAATGAGTTAATAACTGTAGCTGTTGAAGGTACCAAATAACCTACAGCCACCCCAATAGCCATGGCCAGGAATATCCAGAGTGTGAGGTAGCGGTCTAAAAAACTCAATTGTTTGCGTGCTTGTGCCATACCTGTTTAAGTGAAGTAGTTTATGTGTAATTGTAATCATTCAGTTGTATTAGCTGGTGCCAGCCAATGTCTGGGCTTTACTTTAAGCAGGGTAGGCAACTACCTTGCTGCGGCGCTCTAGCAACACATTATCGTGCCATTGGCCGTTGCGCTGGGCAATCAATTCTTTATAGCCTATTACCCTGAACCCAAATGCCTGCTGTAGGCTTATACTGGCTTTGTTTTCTGGAAAAACACTGCTTTGTAATGACCATACGCCGTTGGCTTCGCTTTGTGTTATTAACTGGCCAAGCAGGTAGCGGCCTACGCCCTGGCCACGGGCTGCCTGGGCTACATACAGGCTGGCTTCTGCCACGCCCCGGTACACCCACCTGGCCGAGGTGGGGGCCAGGGCCGCCCAACCAAGCATGTGGTTGGTGTTGGCATTCACGGCTGCCATCCTGGCAAAGGGCAGGTACTTGGCATGCCACGTAGGCCAATCGGGCACAGTGGTTTCAAAAGTAGCTACGCCAGTGGCCAGCCCTTCAGCATAAATAGTGGCCACCTGCGCATAATTGGCTTTACAGATGGCCACTGTGTTTAGCTTAACAGCATTTACAGCCACTAGGCTCACAGGCATCTGGTGATTCAACAGCTACAGCTTCTGTGAGTTGTAAATCACGCATGCTCAACCGCTTTTTAGGCTTATTGGCGGGTAAACCACATGCTTCATTGGCCAGGCAGGCAGTTTGTTTGGTGGTCAGGTGAAAATGGCTGCCGTCAAAGCTTAGGCCATACTTACCAATGGTATCACCCTGGTACTCTACCTCAATGGCATGGTTGCCCAACTGCAGTTCCTTTTCTGACAGTTCAACAATGGCTCTTAGCTTCTCGGCCTGCAGGCGGTGGTCATAATCCTGGGCTGTAAACAACTGAAAGTTGACAACACTTTCGTACCTGATGTTGCCCCCACAATCAATAAAGTGCTTGTCAATACTGCCCACCTCGGTTACATGAAAGTGGCTGGGCACTGTTTGCCCGTTGGGCAGTACAAAATGCAGTTCATCAATGGTAGTTAGCGCTTCTTTTACTTCTGTAAGTGTCATAGCATTTAGTTTATTGCAATATTACGATTAGTAGCCTTAAATTTTTTTAGCAGCAACCGTCTGCTCCGGGTAATTGGTTAAACAGGGTGTTAAACTGGCTTTTAATTTCAGCCCACCGCACAGGGTTAATGCAATAGCTTACCCGGCTACCTTCAATGGTACCGGCCAGTAGCCCAATATCTTTCAGCTCACGCAGGTGCTGGCTTATGGTGGCCTGGGCCAGGCCCAGCTCTTGAACCAGGTCGCTGTTAATGCAGGCGTTGGCTTTTAGCAGGTGCTCAATAATGGCCACCCTGGCCGGGTGGGCAAACGCCTTGGCCGCCGTGGCCAGCTGGTTTTGTGTATTGCTAAATAAGTCGCTTTTAGTGACGCCCATTGTTTATTGAATAATACATTGCAATATTACGATGGGCTATTGCCAATTGCAACCTTTATTCGCCTTATTTTCTTCTGCTTTACACTATGGCATTTCTAATTGTGGCATTAACTGCTTGGTAGTCATTTATTTAAGAGGGTAGTTGTGGCAGGGAAACTCTAGTTTAATAATGTGGTGTGCACTTAACCGTACATTAATAAGGCGTGAGCAGCCAATAACCGCTAAGTAACTTTGAAAGTCTTGGTTAGTAAAAATTGAAACAGACGGCGTCTCTATTAAATAAACACGGCGTCTCTTTAAGAAAACACGGCGTGTCTGTGAGGTAGAGACGGCGTCTATTTTAAAAATGACGCCGTCTCTTTGGTATGAGACGGCGTGTATTTGGCCTTGTCAGGGCCTGTTGTTCAACAGCCTGCTGCTGTTGTTTGGCCAGACCAGACGCGTAGCGGCAGTCTGGCCTTTTGCTTTACCGTTAAATTAGGCCTGCTGGTGGGTGGTTTTGGCCTGCTGGTCGATTAAGTTCAATCAGTTAATGGCATGGTGTAACTTTATAAGATTATCTTCTGCAATGAATTGCTACCGTAAATACATATGGTTCATTTTCTGGTAACTGTAAGCCAATCAGGGCATAGCTGGCAAGTAAACATGCCTGTAAAAAGCCTGTTGTTAGTATGGAGTATGCTTTGGCCTGTATGCGGCCTGTGCCAGGCTGTTGATACCTATGACGATGAGGAGCATGAATTTGCAGAACCTATTTTTTTTGACACCTCAACTGATATTGGGGGTGATGCTGGCGAATTGGAAATTAATACACTACCCGGGGTGTTTAGGCCACAGGGCGCCAAAAGTACCTTTTTGCTGGGCTTTGAGTTTGAGTATGTGCTGGTAAAAAACTTTGGTATAGAGCTGGAACCTACTTTTACCCTGGCACAGGGCCCCAGCCGTAGTGGGGGTATTAATGATTTAGAAGTTGAGCTACAGTATACCTTATGGGCAAGTGAGCAATCTGGCCTGGCCGCTGGCCTTGAAGTAAATGTACCAATAGGTAGCGAGGCCCTTACTGAAGATACCTACGAGCTTGAGCCTTTTGTAAACTATGTAGTACAGACAGAATGGGGCTTAAGCCTGCACCCCCGGCTTAACCTGAGCCTGCCCATACAGGATAATGACCTTGAGCTCACTACTAACCTGGGCCTGTTGCTTACCAGGGGCAAACTAATGGTGGGTACTGAAATTACTACTATTATTGAAGATGAAACTATGCTGTTGCTTGCCCCCCAACTGGGCGTTACGCTTAATGACTGGTTTGTTGGGGGTGGTGTACAAATACCTGTAACAGATAATAACATAAACTATAATGCCGTACTCAGAGTCATCTACGAGCTTTCTTTTAGGGACCAACCTGAAGATTAAAACCAAGCTATTATTGCTGGTGCTGTTTGTAGGCTTTTTTGGGGCCTGCATTAGTGTAATAGGGTTGCTTACCAACCAGGGCACTATACAAGTGTACCACGAATTAACTGAAGAGGCTGCTCCCAAACAGTTGTTGCTGAGCCGCATTTCTGACAATGCCAACCGGTTACAGCTTGAAGCCCTAAGCTATACTTTGCTGGTATTGGTGCAAGATGCTGAAACTGCAAATGAGGAGGATGAAGATGAAGAAGCCGAAGAATTGGAAGAAATGGAACAGGCAGCCACCTCATTAATCGGCCATATCAAAACCTTGCAGCAACTGCCTTATTTTGAACGTGACCGGGCCCGCGAAGAAGCCCTGTATCAACGCATGGAGGCAGATGCCCAGGCTTTGATTAAGCTATGCAATGAGCTGGTATCAGCCACTGAGTTAGGAGCTGCCAACGCTGCCCTGGATATGCTAAAGGAAGAAATTGAGACCGCTGAAGAAGCTTTGGTTGATCTGGTGGCTGCTGAGCTGGTAAACAGCTACGCACTGTTAGATGCCCGTGTGCATAAAGCTAATGTGGCAGCCAAACAGTCAAATGGATTTATTGCCGTGTTTTTGGTGCTGGCTTTGCTGTTTGCCTTATTGGTAGGCACCTTATTTGCGCGTACCATAACCAGGCCACTTAAAAGGCTTATGCTTTATGCAGATGCTGTTGGGCATGGCAATTTAGATGTACGGCTTTCTATCAAATCAAACGACGAGGTGGGCAGCCTGGCCCTTGCATTTCAGCAAATGACAAAAGACCTGAAGCAGAGTTTGGCT
>CAZXTW010000639.1:0-4223 GCA_964643525.1 uncultured Roseivirgaceae bacterium | reverse complement strand
CGTCTATCTCGTTATAGCGGTTGGTTTTTTTCCATATTTCTGCCGGGTGTACAACGGGCATATTCAGTTCAACACCGCCAATGCGGTCCATCTCTTCTCTAATAATTTGCTCTACTTTGCGCATGCTGCGCCAGCCCAGGTGCATGTACGAAAAAATGCCTGCGCCCAGCTGGCGTATAAAACCGGCGCGCACCATTAAATCGTGCGAAACCAGGTCAGTGCCGTGTGATGATTCACGGAGGGTAGTGCCCAGCAGTTGTGATACTTTCATTGGTTCAAGTAAATTAGGCGGTCGTTAAAACAAGTGGCAAATATGTGAAATCTTTCAGAAAGGCTGAAAAGGATTTAGTGCCTATTGGCATTTAAGCTGCATTTCTTTTGTGTGGGTTGTAGCCAATTATGGTTAATTTGCCCGGGCATATTTACGCAGCCCTTTTTTTATGAAAAAGCAGGTATTGATTGTTGAAGATGATTTGGTGCTGGCTATGGTCAATGCCCATTATTTAAAGATTTTGGGCTACGAGGTGGCAGGCAGCGTAACCAGTGGCCAGGAGGCCATAGCTTTTGTACAACAGCACTGCCCCGACCTGATACTGATGGATGTAAAGATTGACGGCCCCATTGATGGCATTGAAACCGTTGTACAATTGCGCGCCTGGTGCCAGGCACCGGTTATTTATGTTACGGGCAACTCAGAGCTAAGCATCAGGTCAAGGGCTATGAAAACGGGCTTTCGCGACTTTTTGGTCAAGCCTATATCATTAGAGATGCTGGGCGAAACACTAGAGAAGGTGTTTAACTAGGGCGGCCAGGGTACGCCCCTGGTTATTTGTTGTTTTGCATTACCTCAGAGCCCTTTTGCTTGTAGGTAACTTTGTTTTTGTACTGCTCAACGCTTTTAAAAAACTCTTCGAATGTATAGATCTGAACAGTCTTTAACTGCTCTCTAAAGTGGTTAAATGAGGCCAGCTGGTAGTCAGTCAGGGCATCTAACGAGCCTATAATAAGCCGGCAGGGCGGGTTAAAGTGCTTCAGTTCACCATTAATTTCAGTAGTACCAGCCAGGGTTTCAGTAAAGTGGTATTTGTAATGCAGCAACTGGTTAATAGGCCCTGTTAATTCAGTGGCCAGTGAGTATGACTCTTTGTAGCGCTGGCCCAGCAGTGGGGTGTCTGGTGTTTTTACTTTTAAGAAGGCCATCTTGTCAAGCAAATCGTGGTGCAGCACAAAATTAGCCAGATCAGCTTCGGGCTTATCTAACGATACCCCCGCCAGGTAGCCTACATGGTCCATCATTAACAATGGCGATTCAAACAGCTGCGAAACGGTGTAGGTATGGTTGGCTATCAGGTCGCGCCAGGCAGCTTCAGTATGGTTACTTTTGTAGGCCTGCCATTGGGTCATCATTAAGTCAATGCCATTGCCGTCATACAGGCCGGCTTCAGTATGTTTAATAATGTCTTTGAGGCGGCTAAGTGCCTCCTGGTAGGCCTCTAAAACAGTAGTTGCATTTTTGGGGCTAAACTCAAAAATAAGCTTGCCTTCTTCTAACGAAAATCCTTCCTGCTCTTTAATAGCAACATCGTTTTGTTGCTTTACGTATTGAGTAAACTCACTAAAGTAAATGTCGGCAGGCCAGGGGCCCTTCCATGAGTCTTCATCAAACACGGCAGAAAAGCGTACCAAAAACCCTTGCCTTGATTTGTAGAAGTTTAATACGTTAAAGGGGTCTGGTAATTGTGCTATTGCCTTAGGTGGCGTTTCGTAATTGGCTTTGTAAAACTCAAACTGAACGTCACCTGGCACTTGAGTAATGGGTAGGGCGCTGATCAAACCGAATAACGCTTCCTCCTCATCTTCAAACAGGTAAAAATCCCCGTCTACTGGCGCGTAATTGAAAAGCCGGGAGTGCCGGCCTTCAATTACAACACCATTGATGGTCAGTTCAACTTCTCCATCAATATTGGTTTTAAGGTTAAGCATTAAAGTAGTAGTCAGTATAATGCCAAGTGAATGCTAAATACAAGCGGGCTTCTGCTTTTTAGGGCAGCCTTATTAGTGCGCTGATCATTAAACAAAACCAAATGACATTAAATATACTAACGGTAGTTTGTCTTTAATTGGCCGGTTATTTACTTTGATTTGGTAGTACTATTAATACCGGTATTTAACTGTAGTGCCGAATTTGGTTATTTACATTATTGCTGTTACTATGCGGTAGGGCCTTAATTGGCCTGTTTCGGCTTTGTTTTTGATCTCTTATATTAAGTTACACCAAAATACTTGAAATACAGAGGTGATTTTGGTATAAAAAAAATACCTACTGCTTTAGTTGAAGGGTTTACGGGCAAGCTTTAACAAAGCAAGGGGGTGTTTCAGTTATTGTTGCGCAATGTTTAAGCATAGTTAAACAAGGGTGGCGAAATACTGAGTATATGCCCTAAAATACTAAAAGTGTACAAAATAAGGGTAATGGTAATTGGGGCGTTTGTTGTATCTGCTTAGGTTAGCTTAAACCAAACTCAGCCAGGGCATGGTTTCTGCTAAGCCATAGGCGCACTACATCATCAGGACCCATATTTTCGATTACGTCTTTCACAAAGCTACTTTCATCATAGGCTTTGTGTAAATCAACCAGAATCAATTTCCTATTCGCCTCAGTGCTGGGCGTTTGCTCTTCATACTCTTGCTCCAGCCTGATATTGCACACCGCCCTGGAAAATTCATACATTCGGTGGCCTTTTACTCCGAGTTTGTCTCTGGCCACAATTGCCTCGTTCAAATAGCCTTTTGCCGTGGTATAGTTTGATGAATCATTTACCGCTGCTTCATTTTTAAGGTCTTTGTACGCGTAGCCCAAGTGCCCCAAGATTTGAAAGTACTTTTCATTATTTTTATGTGTAACCTCTTTGAGCTGTTCCATAATAATAATAACGCGCTTCATTTCATTGTTCTTCTGGCTTTTCCAGTGCAGCCTTCTAAACTCCTTAGTGCGCTTGTAAATAGCCATCCTGCCAGTAGCAGAGGCTTTACGAATCCAGTCATTAATCTGCACTTTGGTGTCTTCAAACTCATCCGGGTCCATAATGGCGGTCAAAAAGTCTTCTACTTCATTCTGGGCCTGAGCATCAATATCGTCTTGCTTTTTCTTGTTTTCTATATCTTCCTTCAGCTCACCCAGGGTTTTATTCAGCACCTTGGTTAGCAGGGCATAGCCCCCATAGCCACCAATAAAGGCGGTAGCAAAACTTTTAATGAAGGTAAATGGAGTTTTATAATCGAATGAAAACTCACCCGGCACCAGTAAAAAAACGGTAATGGCCCCGCCAATGCCCACAAATATGTTAGTTAGTATGCCAAGGTTGTATTCTTTTGGGTTCTGTGGGTTGCGGCCAGGTATTTGCAGTTTGCCACTTTGTGTACCAAACACCAACCCCCCAAATGCTCCGGCTAGGGCTATATAAAGGTAAACCAGTATGACTTGCCGGTCATTAGTAGTTGAGGTTACGTTTTTTTTATAGGCTTCTAACAGAACGTCTAACGAATCGCGAGGTATAGACACAGAGTCAGCAAAGGCAATGAATACTTCTGTAAACAGCATGGCGTTACTAATTTGTGCCAATTTAGGGCTTTAAGCAGGCTTTGCAAATACCTTGAATTGGTGATTCACACATTCTGGGTGGTGCTGGTCAGGTCAATTACCTGATCTGGGTGCTGGCTGTTTAAAAAGCTGGCAATAATGCGGCGGGCATCTGGCGTGTCTTTCTGGGGGGTAATGTAGGTGTGCAGCATGGCAGCGGTGCTAATGGGCACATCGGCCTGCACATAACCGTAGCCCATGTACTGCCCGTTTTCTATCAACACTACCGAGTGCTCGTCGTTGGTACGCCCCTGGCCAATAATGGCTACGTTGGTTTTATTGCTGTTTTGCTGGCGCAGGGCAGTTTTTAGCTTTTGGTTGTGCGTGGCAGGCGTTTCATTGCCAATGCAGGCACCGGCGCACAGGCCGGCCTTGTGGTCATAGCAGGCACCGTTGCTTTTCTGGTAGCCACACAGCTTGGGGCACAGCTGGTGGTTGCGTATCATCTCAAGCAGTGTTTTGCGGGCATCGGCCAGGCTGGCAAAGGTCAGCTCTGGGTTGCCCACCAGCTTGGCCATTTTGTGTATGGCCAGTCGGTTATAGCCGTTGCGGTCCTGGTAGCTGTACAGGCCGTATTGAATGT
>CAZXTW010000638.1:0-4223 GCA_964643525.1 uncultured Roseivirgaceae bacterium | reverse complement strand
GAGGTATGGCTGCATGCCCAAAAAGCCAATGCTGTTGGCCTGATTGTAAATGAGGTACTGACCAATGCGGTGAAGTATGGTAAAAAGGAGGCCGATGAGCAATGGCATTTAACGGTAGCGCTGAAGCAGGCTGAGGAAGTGGTGAAGGTCACGATAGCCGACCGAGGGCCTGGCCTGCCAGCTGGGTATACCCCCAGTACCAGGAGTAAGGGGATGGGGCTTATTGGTGCTTTGGGTAAAGAGTTGGGGGCCACCTGGCAATATGCCAATGCCGGTGGGGCCAGGTTTACCATTAGTTTTGAGCCATAAAAAAACAGGCAGCCTATGGGCTGCCTGTTTGATGCCATATGGGTGCTGTTGGTTATAAAACGGGCACCTGTATTGGCATAGCGATATTGGTTGTATCTGTAGCAGTAGTATCTGATGCCTGGTTTTGGTTGCTGCCACTGCCTTGCCCGCCGCCTACCTGAATAATAGGCTCGTCATCATCACCACCGTTGCTGCCGGTATCGGCTTTGGTATTTGTAATGACCGTGCTATGGGTGGTTGGCGTAGGCGCTTCATCATTCATGGTACATGCGGTAAAAAAGGCAATTACTGCTGCGATAAGAATTGTTTTAAAAGATTTCATTTTGACCTCCTGTAGGTTAGCTGGGGCCATGGAGCCCCGTGGAACTTTGTTGAGCGTCCACTGGCAGGAGGAAGCAGAAGCATTGAAGCGCAGCGGGGGTCTTCCTACACCCGCAGGTAGCTGGCATCGCCGCTTCTGGTATTTTTTAGCTTGGCGGGGTTAGTTTTTGTGCTTTTACAGCTGCATACCTGGTATGCAGGGTAAGGCTGCTAACCCTTAAGTATCAGTGTTATTGGCCAATGCACTGATACGTTTCAGAGTGCACCCTGAAAGCATGACTGCCGTCAGGACGATACAAAGGGAGACAGATTTGTAAAGCATGCCTTAGCATACCAGTCATAGGTATTTAACTATGTGCAATGCTGCTTAATAAGCAGTGAATGAGGGGGTTATGCTGTGCGCATTGCCTGTTGGCAGTGTGTGCAATGCTGGTGCCGTGCTGGTGTAGTGTGCCTGCACACTGTAAAAAGATGAATAACTAAAAAGTGTATAAACAAGAAACCCCCACCGGGTAGGGTGAGGGTTTAAATTTGGGTAGCGGTTGAAGGCTTAGTTGAGGCCGTTTACCGGTTGGGCACCAGGGCCAATGACTACTACTGCCCCACATGATTTTTGTGGTGGGCAGGTACGGTGCACCTCAGTAGGGCAGTATACGCCGCCATTACTAATGGCACCAATGGCTACTGCTTCAAGGCCGCCATTAACAGTTTGCTTTTTAAGCCCGTCCATAGAGGTAACAAAGCTTTTTACCTTCAACTCATTTAAGCTTAACTTCTTCATAGTGGTTAATATTTTGGTTGTTGTACTATAAGGTAACCGGAAGATAGCAAAGCTTTGTTACAAGTGGGTGATATGTAAAGTTAATTTTATGTTAATAGTGTTTGCCTGGAATTGGCTTTATCCACTCTAATCAAGGTTAGGTGAACGATTGGAGTATATGCTATTGATATTTAAAGATTAGTACCATGCTGTTTCAACAGTCACAACTATTTATGCTTTTATGCTGTAAATTGTGTTTTTAGTAAAATACATTAACCAAATAAAACCTATGAAGAAGAAGTTAACCCTTAACCAATTACGTATTACCAGCTTTATTACTTCTGCTGGGGATATCAATGCCCAAACCATTAAAGGTGGCACACGGGCAGGTTGTGAACAGATTACTGCCGACCCTATTGAATGTAATGGCGGTAGTGGTGGCTGTGGTGGTGGTACTACTGGGCCTCCTCCACATACCAATGCCTGCCCTACAGAGTACTGCAATTCTGAAGAGCCATACCTTTGCTTGACACTGCCAGCGCAGGGCTGTTTAATCAGTAGGGGTTAGTATAAACCCTGCTGTTGCAGAAACTGATCAGTAAGTAAGTTAACCCGAGCTTTGGCCGCTTCATTTCTAAAAAAGTGGCCTATGCCTGGGAAAACATGGTGCTGAAAATTGTTGTTGAGTGCCGCCATTTTGCTTACAAAGGCATCAAATTCATCAATGGGGGCCAGGTAGTCATTTTCGCTATGCAGGTACAGGCCTGGAACCATGCCGCTGCTGGCCAGGTATTGTGGGCTAATGTTGGCAGGGTCTGTGCCTGATACACCCTTGAACCAGCTGCTTTTGGTGAGGTCATAACTGGCTGATTTAATGACCATGGCATTGGGCATGGCGCTGATGCCGGGGTAATCGCCGGCATCAAACTCTGTGGCTAAGGGGGCCGTGACAGCCAGGTGCCCCCCGGCAGAAAAGCCTGCCATAACAATGCGGTTGGGGTCTACCCCCAACCGTTTTGCGTTGTGGCGCACCCATTTAATGGCCGTGCGCACATCTGCTATGCAATTGATTATGGGCGTGCCGTGCACGTCAACCAGGCGGTACTCAAAGGTAATGGCTACCATGCCTTTGGCTGCGTAGCGCTGGCAGTTGGTGTAGCCCCATTCAGGCATGCCAATGGCCCACCCACCCCCATGGAAGAAGAGGTAGGCCCCTTTGGGTTCTTTTTGTGATGCTTCAGTAGCCTGGCGGGCTGGGTGAAAGATATGGGCCTCTAGTGCGAGGTCATTAACCGTTTTATAGATTTCAATGGTATCTGGCTGGCTGCGTTTGGCCATGGCCTTGCTGTGCCACAAGTCAACCTGGCGCACCAGGGCAGTATCAGTATTGGTGCTAATTACCTCATGTGCAATGGCCTGCCAGTCGTTGGGGCTGTAGTTGGTTTTGCAGGTGTTGAAGTGCTCATGGTACAGGTAGCTTTTTATGGCCTGGGGTGCTTCAAGCGTTGTAATGGCCTGGTAGCGGCTGGTAACTTTATCGCCAGGTTGGTTGTTGTAGGCAATAAATTTGTTATTGCCCGCGGCCTGTATTTGTACGTACCGGTCTAAAAAGCGCGCATATATTTTTGAGGTTAACATATCAGTATGGCCCAGCTCATTGCCAGCAATGGCCTGAAAGTAGTTGGCAGGTACCTGTGCTGGTTGCCCTGTAAAATCATTGTATATGGCCGGGTACAGCAGTTTAAAAAAGTTATGATAGGCTTTAATGGTGTTTTGGCAGCGGCTGCTGTAGGCGGCTGGCAGTGTGCTTTGCTGCTGGGCAAAGGCCTGGTAGTTGGCTTGAGCCGCCTGCTGAAGTGAGTCTAAAACAGGTGTGAATTGAGCCAGTGGTTGGGCAAAAAGCTGGCGCGCCTGCCGGTCAATAAAGTTGCCGTGCGCGTCAAGCAGTTCTGCCAGGGTATTGAGGTAGCTGTTCAGGTTGGCATTGGTGCCTGTGTAGTTAATGCCCTGCAGGTTGACTTCAATATTAAGGCTATCGCTCGGGGCAAGGTAGACTTCAGTACTGAGCTGGCCCAAAGTGAGTTGGTAAAAGCCGGGCGTTGCGGCATTGACTACCCCTTTGAAGGTGCCCCCAGGCAGGGTGGGCCATACCTGGTCGGTTGGGTTGGGCGTGGCCGACCATGCCTCTTGCAGGGAGGCAGGGGCATTACTTAACCATACTTCAGTGCCCAGTTCAGGTGCCAGTGTGCCAGTAATAGAGGCTGTATTTGGTGGGGGCACTGGCTGTGTGCACTGGTTAAATATGGCCAGGCATAACAGGCCAATAAGCAATAGGGTAGGTAGTAGTTGGGTAGGGCGCATAAAAAATAGGGTTGTAATTGAACTTTGAATATACACAATGCTGCAACACTTGACTGGTTTTTTTGATTACCGGCGCAGTTGTGAGCCATCAGGCACCTATTGCCTGGGCTACATGGGCTTTTAAGGCTGGTAGCAAGGTGTTTTTGAACCAGGGGTTTTTGGCCTGCCAGATGTTGTTGCGTGGCGAGGGGTGGGGCAGCACAAAGTAGCGTGGCAGGTAGGTTTGGTAGGCTTGTACTGTTTGGGTTAATGAGGCTTTGGCCGTACCTGCCAGGTATTGCTGCTGGGCATATTGCCCTATTAATAGGGTAAGGGCAGGGGTACTGATGGCTTCAAGCACCTGCTGGTGCCATAGGGGCGCGCACTCTGGCCGTGGGGGCAGGTCGCCACTTTTACCTTTGCCCGGGTAGCAACAGCCCATGGGCAGTATGGCTACTTTTTGGCTATTGTAAAAAGTAGTCTAATCAAGGCC
>CAZXTW010000637.1:0-4227 GCA_964643525.1 uncultured Roseivirgaceae bacterium | reverse complement strand
CCTTATAAAAAGCATCAAATAGTATCTAAATAGAATTTTTTAAAGCTAAATAATAAAATTACACGATTAGATATTAGACATAATGTACTAAATAACACAACCCACTATCGAAGTGACTTATGAATCGCAGTAATTACTCGACGAAGCTAACCGTTACATCGATTAACCGTTTTAGTGCTTATGGCAACTGATGCAAGCCTTATGTATTGCTGGTATTTTAAATTACCCAACTGGTAACACACTATTAATAAGTGCCTGTGCTAAAATATATTGGTAAAAGCCTGCCACCTACGACCAGGGGTAGTTGCAGGCTTTGCCATTTTACTGCCAGTTAAATGAAGCACCTACTAAATACAGCCCCCCGTTTTCATCAACTCCGTAAAACTCTCGCCCGTTGGCATTAAATAGGTTGCGGGCATTAAAAAACACGTTCAGCTGGCTGTTTACTTTGTAATTTGCCTTTGCGCTAAACAGCATTTTACCATCAATGGCACCCAGGTTATTTACCGGGGGCACTTGGCCCGTTAATGCATCAGTGGTTTGATCAATATGGTATATAAAGTAGCTACTCATAAAATAGCTGCTCAGCCCAATGTTAAACTTACCTGTGCTGTAATTGGCATAAAAACCACCATAAACTGATGGGGTTGATTCATGATCGTCTTTAGCAGTAAAAGATACCACTGAAGGGTCTGCTGCATACTCAGTAATAAGGGCCAACCCGCCAAACGTGCTGTTTACAATATCAGTGGTTTGGGTGCTTTGCAGCGTAACAAATGGCTTAAACTGAAATGCGGTGCTGGGCACAATATTCATTGATAGGGTTACGCCATTTTGCTTGGCTGCTGTGGGTACGTTTTGTACTGCCACCAAAGGTGGTGTACCGCTACCATCGTAAACGGGGGCAATCACATCAGTAATTTCCTGGTGGTACAACTCAATGTCAAGGCTCACCTTATCTGATAATCTGGCCCTGAAGCCCAACTCAACCATATCTACCTTGGTGTTTTTCACATCTGTATTACCTACAAACACTAGGTTGGGTAAAATTAACTCAATAGATGAGCCTAGTATGGTTTCAGCATAAAACGACCGCCCCGCAGTGGCCCGGAACAGAACGTTACCTACAGTATAGGTAGCCGCTGCCTGGTACGAAAAGTCATCGCCATCATGGTCAGTATACCTGTCTACCCGGCCAGCAGCAACAATACGCAACTTTTCAAATGGTCGGTAGTCAGCTCTCAGCGCTACGCCCCTTGTAGTTATTGCAGCTGCATTATTTAACAGCCCAAACGTATTCATATTTTCATCGCCACCATAGGCTGTATCGTCATACTCATTGTATTGTACATTTAGACCTGGCCTAATGGTCAGTTGTTCAGTTACCTCAAAGTCATACTCTACCAGTATTTCAAACCGGGTAAAATCAATTCTAGAGTCGCTCGTAATAGAAGTCATATTCGTCTCTTCAAAGCCTGATGCGTACGATCCTCTTACGCGCAGGTTGTGAAAGTTCAAATGGGCGTTTAAATAATAGGTGTCTTCACGGCTGGCGGTATGGTAACTAAAATCGTTGTCACTGTAAAACTTCAATGCGTACGATTCTTGAAAACCGGTTTCAAAACCATAGTACACGGCCTCTGAAGCACTATGATCAAAGAAAAGGTTAATGCCTTTTCTTTCCTGGGCCAGTTGTTCATCTTCTAACACGTTAGTTAGGGCTATGGCTGGCGTAACGCCTGGTACTACGGCCTGAGGGGTAACTGCATTGGCATTGGCTACATACTGGTTGGTGGTTTTATCAAAAAACTGCGTTTGGTGCCGGTCTCTGGTCTGGTAGCTGCCCGATACCATTAATTTGGATTTCTCACCAATGGTAGTGCCCAAGGCTACATTGCCTATATAAGTATTGGCATTACCCAATTGCATATCACCTCTTAGCAGTTTCGTGCCTCCTTCAGTAAAGTCTCTGGTTATGATGTTAATTACCCCTTCGGCAGCATTTGGCCCATACAATGGGGCACTGGGCCCACGTACCACCTCTATCCGCTCTACATCGTTCAGATCAATCGGCAGCGTTTCCCAATAAGTACCCCCTACATTGGGGTTATACACAGGGCGGCCATCAATCATAACCAGCGTGATGGTGCTGTTGTGCCCTATGCCATTGTTGTTTCTGAGTATATTGTCAAAGCCACGAATATGAATATCAAAATTGCCATTGGTATGCTCACGTACAATCACACCTGGCACCATTCTCAGGGCTTCCATAATTGAGGTGGCTCCAGAGTTTTCAATATCGCGGCGGGTAAGCGTGGTGCTTGATAAAGGGCTGTCGAATATTTTCTCTACCTTTTTCGAGGCTGAGTAAATGTCAATATCCATTAGCTCTTCCAATGACAATTCAAACAGCTCTTCGTCACTGCCAGGGCTACCGCCAGACTCTTGTGCGGTTAAAAGTGGGCTAAGCATACATGAAGCACATACCAACAAGCATACTCTCGTAAAAACTACTTTCATAAACAAATCAATTGAGTTCAACAATCATTTAATACAGCTAGGGTTGCTCTCGTTTACTCTTACATAATCATAGCTTAAACACAATCATTAATAACTTACAATTACAGTACTGATACTACTTTAAGGCAAAAGGCATTTCTGTTTTTAGAATAAATTACACAATTAAGCATTCAGAACAACCTTCCACGCACCAACAGAGGCTATACTTCGATGAAAGTTGTTCAACTTTCGTTAAACACAATTGCTCTTAACTGATAACATAGCATAATACCTAAACATAAAGCCGACTAAACCTTGCACAAAAAATAACATTATACCCTATCGCAGGTAATGGCAGCAGGCATCTGTAAAAAGTGTTGGTGGTCAATGAATCTGTGTTCGTAATTCTAAAACAGTATTGCCAAATTTGTAGCATTAATCAAGTACAGCACTATGGCCGATGACATTCTACAAATTGACTCTTTAGCCCAGTTGCACCAGGGCCTGGGGTTGCCCAAGCCCAAGCATCCGCTGGTAAGCGTATTACGTACCTCAGAATGCAACATGCCCAAACAAATTGTTGGCCAGCGCAGTGCCGCCAACCTCTATATGATAGCCCTTAAGGGCTCGCATTGTGGCATTCAATACGGCCGCAAACATTACGACTTTGAAGAGGGCGTGCTGGTTTTTAGTGCGCCTAACCAGGTATATACCGTTACGCAAGAGCCCGAAGCCGATGACGACAAAGGCTGGATGCTGTTTTTTCACCCTGACCTGATCAGGAAAAGCCCCCTGGGCGAAAGCATTGACAGCTATACCTTTTTCTCTTATGAGCAGCACGAGGCCCTGCACCTGTCTGAGCAAGAGCAGCAAACGGTAACTGACTGTGTGCTGAAAATTCAGGAAGAGTACAACCAGCGCATTGACAACCATAGCCAGCGCGTGATGGTTGCTGGCCTTGAGCTGCTGCTTAATTACTGCGCCCGGTATTATGAAAGGCAGTTCAACACACGCTCTGTACAGCATAAAGACATTGTGGGCCAGGTAGAGCAGTTATTGAAAGATTATGTGGCCTCAGAGCAGCTCATTGAGTATGGGGCACCCTCTATACAATATGTGGCCGACAGGGTGCACCTGTCACCCAATTACCTGAGCGACCTGCTCAAGAAAGAAACCGGCCGCACAGCAAAAGACCATATCAACCACTTTCTGGTTGAAAAAGCCAAGAACAAACTTATTAACAGCGAGGCCTCTGTTAGTGAAATTGCCTACGCATTGGGCTTTAACTACCCCCACTACTTTAGCCGCCTTTTCAAAGCCAAAACAGGCGTTACCCCACAACAATACCGCGAGTTGAACTAACTGTTCATCACCAGGCATCAGTAAGCCCAGCCAGGTACATGCAAACCTGGCTGGGCTTATTTTTTGTGTGCTGCGCAACAAATACCCCTGTTCAGTAAAATGTGTTTCTGGTTCAGTAATCTGTGTGTACCCATACTATAAAAACAGCTCATATTTGTACTGACAACAACAGAACAAGTAGTTGTTATTAACTAATAGCAAAACACTTATTAAAAGGTTAACACCCAAAGCATCATGAGCAAAACAATTTTAATTACCGGGTCAAGCACAGGCATAGGCCGCGCAACAGTAGTCAAATTCCAGCAGGAAGGTTGGAACGTAGTAGCCACCATGCGCAGCCCCGAAAAAGAAGAAGAACTGAACAAG
>CAZXTW010000636.1:0-4235 GCA_964643525.1 uncultured Roseivirgaceae bacterium | reverse complement strand
CAGCTCGTCCTTGCCCCGCTCGAAACGGGAGGCGAAGACCACACCGGCGGCTTCTGGGTAGGCACAGAAGGCGGGCTGAGCCATTTTAACCGCAGCACCCAGGTATTTACACCAAAAGGCAGGCAAGGGCCCCAGCCTTTAGAAGTAGTTACAGCCATAGTTGATGTGCCGCAGGCACCTGGCAACCTGTGGCTGTCACACTGGCATGGCATTACCCAGGCGTGGCATACTAAAACCGGCCAGCTGGCCTTGCAGCATTACGATCGGAGTGACCGCATACAGGGCGGCTTTTTTTATAACCACGTTTGCTACCGCGATGCCAACAATCAGCTGTTTTTTGGTGGGGCCAATGGGTTAAACATTATAAACCCCAACAGCATCAACAAAAACCCATACCCGGCAAAAGTATCCTTAAAAGCAGCCAAAGTATCTGGGCAGGCCATGGCCCTGGCCGATTCTGCCGGTTGGGCCAATGGGCAGGCGCAGTTGGCCTACAACAACAACGCAGTATCGTTCGAGTTTGTGGCCATGCACTATGCCGCGCCAGAAAAAAACCGCTTTGCCTACCGTTTGCTGGGCTTTAATAACCAATGGCAATACACTACTGCCAACAGGCGCTTTGCCAACTACACCAACCTGCCACCTGCCAATTATGTATTTGAAGTAAAAGCAGCCAATAATGATGGCCTCTGGGGGCAGGCACTAACGGTACCTTTTAACATTGGCCCGCCTTGGTGGCGCACCACCACAGCCCTGTTTGGCTACATTGCCCTGGCCGGTTTGGTATTGTACCTGTTCAGGCAGTTTATTGTCATGCGTGCTGATTACTACAACAACCTCAAGCTTGAGCGCCTTGAGCGTGAAAACCTGCAAAAGCTAAACCAGGCCAAACTAGAGTTTTTCACCAATGTATCGCACGAGTTCCGCACCCCCTTAACCCTCATTGCCGGCCCCTTACAGGCACTGTTAGATACCAGCAACGGGGGGAAGTGGGCCAAACAACACCTGTTAACCATACACCACAACACCCAGCGCCTGCTTAGGCTGGTAAACCAGCTGCTTGACTTCAGAAAAATTGAAGGGGGCAACATGGCGCTGGCCGTGGCTGAAGGCAACCTGGTTCAGTTTATTCAGGAAATAAAGCTTTCATTTAGCCAGTTGGCCCAACAGCAAAACATCAACCTTGAATTAAATGCCTCTTCAAACATCGTGGCAGTATATTTTGACCGCAACCAGATGGAAAAGGTATTTTACAACCTGCTGTCAAACGCCTTCAAGCACACCCCACAAGGCGGCAGGGTAGCCATTGGCATTACTGAACACACGCATACTATAGAAGTAATTATTGAAGACAACGGCGCGGGCATTTCTGCCAGCCACATAAAAGACATATTTAAGCGGTTTTACAGCCTGGGGTCTGGTGGCCCACAGCAGGGCACAGGCATTGGCCTGGCGCTGGCAGCCAGTATTATACAATTACACCAGGGCACAATAAAAGCCGATAGTCAGCAAGGTGTTTATACACGCTTTACCATTACGCTCACCAAAGGCAGGGCTCATTTTACAGCCAATGACATAATTACAGATTTTAAAGACAGCGAACACATTGAACAATACCAAACCCTGCCAGCCCAGGCCAACACACTACCCCCAACAGTTAAAGAAGCAACAACGCTGGCAGAGCGCTTAAAACTGCTGATTGTTGAAGACAATGCCGACGTGCGCCAGTTTATCAGGTCAATATTTTACCAGCAATACATTGTGCTGGAAGCTGAAAATGGCAAAGCAGGGTGGGAGGTAGCCCAGCAGGAAACACCAGATATGATTATTAGCGACGTGATGATGCCCATTATGGATGGTATTGACCTGTGCACCAGGTTAAAGGCTGATGTAAACACCTCGCACATACCTGTAATATTACTTACTGCCCGCACCTCATTCATATTTCAGGTGCAGGGCCTAGAGCAAGGGGCCGACGATTACGTGACCAAACCCTTTAACCCTAAAATCTTGGCCTTAAAGGTGCACAACCTGCTGCAAACCCGTGAACAGGTTAAAAAAGAGTGGAGCAACAAAGAAAACCGCACCATAGAGCCCAGCAGGGTAACCCTGAACAACATTGATGAAACCTTTCTGGCCAGCGCCTTAAGCTGTGTAGAGCATAATATGGATAACTCTGACTATACTGTGAATGACCTGGCGCATGATGTGGGCATGAGCCGCATGCAGCTGTACCGAAAACTGAAAGCACTAACTGGCCAAACCGCCAATGATTTTATACGTACCATCAGGCTTAAGCGGGCAGCCCAGCTCATAGAGCAGAATGAACTGACCATTGCTGAAGTTACGTACAGCGTAGGCTTTAATGACCTCAAATACTTCAGAGAATGCTTTAAAAAAATGTTTGGCGTAAACCCCTCCAACTACGCCCCATAACCCCTGGGCAAAGCCTTAAAACAGCAGGCGGTCCCACTTAACCATGGTCTTATAATCACTGCTATGGGTCATGTAACTGTTTACTACATTTAACAAATCTTTTGCAGAGCCGGTGGCATAAAAATGCTTGTCTTCAGAACCCTCTCGGTACTCCATCCAGAACTCATTGTCGCCCGGAAAGCGCGTAGCCTGAATATAACTCTGCATATCATTGGCATCGCTTAGTATAAGGTTAAAATTCTCATCCTTACTGGTATTATTAATAGTTTGAGCCACCACCTCGGGTGCAGGGTCATAACTATGGAACTCAATAGGGTCGCCGGCAGAAAAGGCAAACTCATGTGGTGTAAAAGCACCTGCAACCTCATCAGGCTCAGAGGCCTGGCGGGCTTCTATTTGCTTGTTTACCTCTTTTCTTGCATCGGCTGCCCGCATAAAGCTGGCTTCAAAACCACCACTGGCCGATACATTGAGCTGTACTGAGCCCCAAACAGCTGTACCAACCAGTACCGTACCAATAAGCGTCATAACCGTGCCGCCAAGCCCAAACTTGTGCGATTTATAATACGTGAGCATAACAGTAACCAGCATACCAGACCCAAGGATAATCCCCATAATAACGGCAACAATTTTCAGTGCATCCATAATTAAATTGATTTATAAAAGCATCAAAATAACCAGAATTTTGCAACAAATAAAACATCAACCGGCCATTGTGCAAGAATCAGGTAGGGTATACGCGTAAAACAACCATTAAGGGTTAGGAAGTACACAAGCTGCTAAGGCCAGTACGCCACAGTTTGTGGCGGCCATCAACACCGGGGTGTGGAACACTACCGACTTTGGTGCTGACCAGTACGGCCTTACTCCCCAACCCGGCCACTACCGGCCTGTTTAACCTGGTCACAACCAACAGCCCTGGCCCACACAGGCCCGCCACATGACCCTTGACCTTTCAGCACACCCTAGTGGCCCCTATGTGTTGCAGGTACACACCACCAAGGGCGTACAAACCTTCAGAGTACTTAAACAGTAAAAACTACCAAAGCCGGGTCTGTAAGGCCCGGCTTTGGCATCTGAATACATTAAAGTTGGATGTTCATTACTGCATCAAATCAATAAAGGGTGCTTCTACTTCAAACTGGTCAATATCAGCTATTTTACCTTTCAGCTTATTGATTTTTTGCCTGATAATACCTGTATTAATCCGTAACCGTTCAATGGCTCCACAAAAGTGGAATAGGTTTTCGTCATGATCTTCATTCAAGTAATACATGTTCTGAATGGCTCTCTGATAAGCCTCGCCTTCATTATGCATTTCTATGGCTGAATAATAGTTCTGCATGGCCATTTTGTAATGGTAGCCAATATCCAGGTATTGAATATCATTGACTCCGATCAACCGTTTCAGTCGATCTTCTAATTGGCCAACTAGCCTACAGCACTGTTCATCCCTTTTACGGTCGCCATAATAAGGCACTTTTCTCAACTTATTAATGTGGTGGTATTTGGCGCACCAATTGCCCATTAGTTCATGGCTAATACCCAGTAGCGAATGGTTAAAAACGTACGATGTACCAAAAGTAAGAAAGCTCCGTATTATTTCTGAGAGGCAAAAAATGCTATCAGTAATCAAGTGTAGCACAATATCAGACCATTCTTGCCCTAAAGTATTATCTTCCGGCCATCCAAATGCTTTAGGGCTTGAATCAAACAAGTAGTCAAAATCTAATGGGTTGGGATCATTCTTCAAGTCATCAAAGTGCCCTAACCCTATTTGTTGCGCAAGCCGTTTAAAT
>CAZXTW010000635.1:0-4235 GCA_964643525.1 uncultured Roseivirgaceae bacterium | reverse complement strand
CTGGCCTTTTTTGTGTGGCGCTTTTACCGGGCCAAGCAACAACTGGCAGCCACCGGGCGGGTAAAAGACCGCATATTGTCATTACTGGCGCATGATGTGCGCACCCCCCTGCAAAGCCTGTTAAGCATGGTGTACCTGCACCGCATAAAGCCCCAACCCCCTGAAAAGCAGGCCGAGCGGCTGGAAGCCATTGAAGGCAACGTAAACGGCCTGCTGAAAATGATTGACGGCCTGCTGCTGTGGGCCCGGCGCCAGCTGAAGCATGAAGTGCCCCCTGCCGAGCAAATGGCCATAGCCCCTGTTTTTGACGAGCTGCGCCAGCAGTTTGCGCAACCGCTGGCCGAGCAGCAGATTGCGCTGCATACCAACGTGGCCGTGGCCCAGGTACAGGCCGACCCCGAGGTGGTGCGGCTGGTGCTGCGCAACTTGCTGGCCAACGCCATAAAGTACACCCCCGCCGGGGGCGCCATTACCCTGGCCACTAGCCAGCAGGCCAATGGCCGGGTGCGCATTAGCGTGCAAGACAGTGGCCTGGGCCTACAGGCCGGGCAAATAGAGGCCATTGACAACCACCAGGTGCAGGCCCCTACCCCCGGCCTGGCCGGGCAAAAGGGCAAAGGCATAGGCCTGAACCTGATACAGGAGTTTTTGGCCCTGGCAGGCAGCCGCCTGGAAGTGAGCAGCCAGCCCGGCCAGGGCAGCACCTTCTCGTTTTTGTTGTAATACTTGCTAACTCGTTGTGCTAATTATTTGCTAAGGTTTTCTATTTTCATATTGTAGAAACATCCCCCTTACCCCCTTCAAAGGGGGAGTATTGACGTAATTGCTCCCCCTTGGAAGGGGGATTGAAGGGGGATGTTATACGTTAAGCTGATCACGGCTAAAATGACTGTGATAGCTCATCGAAAAGTACTGCTCAGCACTTAAATTATCATATATAGAAGTATATAAAGCTGTTTCGTGACCTTTCTAATTAGCACATCGGGTTACTTGCTACTACTTCTGTAAGGTAGCCGGGTATGCATAGGCTCAGGCCGAGGGTATACATAGACTCAGGCCGAGAGTATACATAGACTAAGATGCTGGGTATAGGGAGAGTAGCGCATTAGGCAAGTTGCCTAATGGCCATAGGCAAATTGCCTATTGACTGTATGCAAGTTGCCTATTGGCAATATGCAAACTGCATATTACCAAACTGCTTTAAGCCTATTGGCAAACTGCTTTAAGCATGTTGTTGTGATGCTTATTGCATTTACCTTGTAATGCCTCTATGGGTAAAGCATTGCGGCAGGGGGCGTTTGGCAGCCATGCCTGAGGCATTACGGAAGTTAGGGCCATTATTTTGATTTGAAAAGCGCTTTTTAGCATAAGATTATGCCCTTATGTAGTGAGCTGAAAGGGCAGCTTTTGCTGTTCAATCCCATTAATAACTACGGCCACCTGGTGCCGGCCGGCATGGTACACCCTGGTGGTAATGGGTTTGAAATGCTGCTTGCGCTGCACCAGCGTATGCGCGTGCGCTGCGTATGCCTTCTCGCTGATTTTAAATACCTTTTTTGACAGGGTGCCGTTGGCCTTTTGGTAGTAGATGGCATATTCCAGCCTGATTTTGGCAGGCTGGGCTGCCTTGTTGTGTAGCTTGAATGAAAACTCAAGCGAATTGCCCAGGTGCACCTCAGGGGTATGCACGGTAAAATCAGTCAATGCCAGGTTGGCCACAGAGCCAAAGCCAAACAGCTGCATCAGCTGGGCGTTGCCCTGCTTTAACAGGGTTCTGCTGGCATGCTTCACTACCCAGTCAGTTTCTGCCGTTTGGCCATGCCATTGCCGGGCAATTTGCACCACCAGCTGGGGGTGGTCTTTGGCTACATCATTGAGGTTATTGGCCACGCTGCGGCGCACAAAGTCGGTGGGGTCGTTTTTAAGGTTTTCTAATATGGGCAGTATGGGGGCTGGGTCTTGTTTCAGGGCCGGCAGGGCCATGGCCCAGGGCAGGCGGGGGCGGCACCCTTCAGAGGCCAGCCGCCGTACTTTGTAGTTGGCATGGGTGCTCCAGGCCAGCATTTGGGCCAGCATGGCCTCAGGGTATTGTATTATAAAGGGCCGCACGGCAAACTCACAACTGGTAAACTGGGTAACCTGCGCTATGGCCTGGCAGGCCACAGTCATATGGTTAAGGCCATAGCACTGAATGTAGTCAGGAAAAAACATATACTCTACACTGTGCTCAGTTACCCCATTGGCCTGTAGCTGCGTAATGGCCGCTGTAATGAGCTGGCAACTCTGCTCAAAACTGGCAGGCAGCTGCTGGTGCAACCCTTCAGTAATGTGCCGCATGCGCTGCTTCAGCTCACGGTCGGCCCACTGGTTGTCATAAATGTAGGCCATAAACTGCGGGGCATCAAAAGCAGGGTATACCTGCTGCATGGTGGCAGTAAAGTATTCAAAAAAGGCTTTGTTGTATAGATTTTTGAATGGTTCCATAGGGGTGTATGCTTATGTGGTAAGGCTTATGGTGAATCTGGGTTGAAAAATAGGCAAACGCCACCACACAAGCCAACAGGATATACACTTGCGGTAATTGCCGGCATGCCTGGTGTCGAGGCGTTGGAACAGGAGCTTGCCACATTCCCCAACTCGTAGAGCCGTCGATTCATCGCGGCTCATAAGGCAGCAGGTTGGCCAATAACCCTGTTGGCTTCGCTACAACCCTACACGAATGCAGGGCATTACTGCCGACTGCCCTGCGCACCCAGAGGTAAAGCCTACTCTTGCTGGCTATGGTAAACAGACCCTTCGGCAAGCTCAGGGTGGACGATGAGTAGTATGCAGCCCCTACATTGCAAGGTTGAGCCTGGAGGTTCTGGAAAGTTTGGGCATCCCGATGGAATCGGGACGCCAGCGAGGAGGAATCGGGACGCCAGCGAGGGGCTACATCGACCGGTGTTGTGCCATTGTAATGTCACCTGTTTGACATGGGCGGGCATTGTTTGAATAGAACAACCGAGAAGCGTTAAGAATGACTACCTTGCCTGCACCTACAGCTTACCAAACTATTTTCAATACCATGAGACTAAAACAATTTGTATGGGTATTTGCCCTGGCAGCCCTTGCATTAAGCAGCTGCGGTGGCGCACAACAGAGCAAAGAAACCCCGACCCAGGCGCAGGCCGAGCCTGAAAAGCCCAAAGCGGTACCCCCAAAAAATGAGGCCCATAAGGTGGTGCTTGATATGGTGGCGGCCAATGGCGGCACCGATGCCTTTTATGGCTTAAAGGATGTAGCGTATAAGTATACCTACAAAAACCCTGATGGCAGCGTCGACATTTCATTTGAGAAGTACATTTTTGAAGGTGAGTACAGCTATGCCGAGTACAGCACCCGCGGGGTGTTTGTGTTTCCTGACACCGACGGCTCTGTTACCATGGGGTATGACGGCAAAAGTACGTGGTGCATTTTGAACGGCGAAGAGGTGACGGACAGCGCGGCAGTGAAGATGGCCGACTTTTTACGGAAGACCAATTATTACTGGTTTGCAATGATGTTTAAGCTGGCCGACCCTGGCCTGAATTATGAGCTGCTAGACCCCCAAACGATTGATGGCCAGGCTTATGATGTGGTGAAGGTTACGTTTAATGACGGCGTGGGCGATGTAAAAGATGTGTATGTGTTGTATGTGAATAAGGCCACCCAACTGGTAGATCAGTTTTTGTTTACTGTCATGGATTTTGGCATGGAGAACCCCCTGCTGATGAAGGTGGAGTACCAGGATGTAGCCGGGGTGAAGGTGCCCAAGTACCGCAAGTACACCCAAAGCAACTGGAATGCTGAAGTACTTGCCGATGTGTGGGTAGAGAATTATTTTGAAGAGGTGAAGTTTAACAACGGCTTTACCCCTGCCCAGCTGAGCAAGCCACAAATTTAACAAGACTTTTGTTTGGCACTACAAAGGCTTTGCTACGGCAGGGCCTTTTTAGCTTCTACCCTTTTTTAATGCGCCACAGTGTGGCCAGTACAAAGCCTGATATGAGGTGCCAGATGCCCCACCAGGCCACGACCAGGGCCATGGCGCCCTGCTGCCCAAAAAAGTTAAACACCACCACCAGGCCCAGGGCCGAGTTTTGTATGCCGGTTTCAATGGCTACGGCCTGGGCATCGGCCCGGGGCAGGCGGGCCAGCCTGCCCGTACCATAGCCAGCAGCCAGCGCCAGGCCATTGTGCAGCAGCACAATGAC
>CAZXTW010000634.1:0-4244 GCA_964643525.1 uncultured Roseivirgaceae bacterium | reverse complement strand
CCTTTTGCGGCCCCTTTCTGTTGCAGGCCGCGCACGGTATTGTTACTTAGCAGCGTATCTAAAATACGGCCGTTGTATGTTTTGCGGTCGGGCCGTGGGTGGTCAGTCTTCAGGTCAAGCGTTGGCAACTCACCGCTAAACTGGTCCATCCAGTAGCGGCGGTGCACGGCGGTGCGCTCTTCATCAAGCTGCTCGTTTTGCCACGCAGCATACTCTTTGTACTGTATGCGCAGGGCGGGCAGTGGGTTTTCATAACCATTGGCGTAGGCATTGTACAGTGTTACAAAGTCATTCACCAGCACCTCCATTGACCAGCCGTCAGAAATAATATGGTGCAGCGTAAGCAACAGCAGGTGTTTGTTGTCGCTAATGCGGTACAGCTTAATGCGGAACAGCGGCCCCTCTGCCAGGTTAAATATATGGTTGGCTTCGCGGGCCATCAGCACGGGCACCTCTTTCACATCATCAAGCACCTGGTAGCCAATGCCGTGTATGTTGGCGTCGTAGTCAGCTACCTTCTGCACAGGCAGGCCGTCTATGGCTGGGAAGGTGGTGCGCAGGGCCTCGTGGCGCAGCACCAGGCTGCGGAAGCTGCGCTCAAAGGCAGTTTTGTTCAGTGGGCCGGTCAACTCATAGGCGCCGGGTATATTGTAAGCCTGGCGGTCTTGAATTACCTGATCCAGTATCCAGAGGCGCTGTTGCGCGGGCGATACATCATAATGGCTGGCAGTGGCAATGGGCACAATCTCTTCATAGGTGCCGCTTTCGGCCTGGTCAACACATTGGGCCAGCTCAGCAATGGTGGGGTGCGCAAACAGGTGCCGCAGTTGCAGCGAGGCATCCATTTCTTTGGCTACCCGTGCCATAATGCGGATGCCTTTGAGTGACTGGCCACCAATTTCAAAGAAGTTGTCATGTATGCCAACACGCTCACGCCCCAGCACATCCTGCCAGATGTTTACCAGCATTTCCTGTACGGGTGTTTGGGCGGGCTCATAGGCCGTGCCTGTGGTCAGTACCTTATTATCTGGGTCGGGCAGTGCCTTGCGGTCTACCTTGCCATTGGGTGTTAAGGGCAGGCGGGCCAGCACCACATAGGCCGTGGGCAGCATGCCCTGCACAGCACCTTGCCTGAGTATATGCTGCCCACGGCCATTGGGTGTTAAGGGCAGGCGGGCCAGCACCACATAGGCCGTGGGCAGCATATACTCAGGCAAGGTGCTGTGCAGGGCATGCTTAATGGCTTCGGGCTCTACGTTTTCGTCTTTGTGCGGTTGCACATAGGCGCACAGGTATTTCTGGGCGCTGGCATCTTCACGCACCGTTACCACGGCATCTTTCAGGCTGGGCTGTTGCAGCAGGTGCTGCTCAATTTCTTCCAGCTCAATACGGTGGCCGTTTACCTTCACCTGGTAGTCTTTACGGCCATAAAACTCTATGGTACCGTCAGCATTCATGCTGCCCAGGTCGCCTGTTTTATACATCCGTGCGCCGGGCTGCGCAGCAAAGGGGTCTTCAATAAACGCTTTGGCTGTTTTTTCAGGGTCGTTCTTGTAGCCACGGCCCACACCTATGCCTGCCACACATATTTCACCTTTTACGCCTATGGGGCATAGCTGCATATTGTCATCAGTAATGTAAATACGCAGGTTTTGTATGGTTTTGCCAATGGGCACCTGGTGGCCGGCAGGGGCCTCAGTAAGGGTGTGGGTGGTAATATCGTCAGAGGCTTCTGTTGGGCCATACGCATTAATAACTGTAGTATGGCTGTAATGGTCAAACCAACGTTGCAACAGGGCCACCTTGGCTGTTTCGCCAGTAACCATCAGGTACTGCAAAAAGTTAAGGGGGGCCTTTTGTTCAACCAACAGGTCAAGCAGTACGCTCAGGTACGAGGGCACTACCTCAAGGTGGGTAATGCCGTGCTGCTGCAGGTTGTTTACAAACGTATTGGGGTGCAGCACCACCTGCTGGTCATACACATACACGCTGCCTCCTACCAAAAGCGGGGCCAGGCACTGCCACACAGAAATATCAAAGCTTTGTGAGGCGTTTTGTACCAACCGGCTGCGGGCGTTCAGGGCCATGTCATCCACCTTTGAATACAGGTGGTTTACCATACCGGCATGCTCTACCATGGCCCCTTTGGGCTGGCCGGTGCTGCCAGAGGTAAAAATAATATAGGCCAGGTTGCTGGCATCAAAGGTTACCCCTGGGTTGCTGGCCGTTTGCATATTCAGCACGTCGGCATCAGCTTGCAGGTCAAGGTGGGGGCAGGCTAAAAACGATAGGTCGCGTGTGTTGCCGCTGGTAATCAGCAGCTGGGCTTCGGCTTTTTCTAACAGGTACTGTACCCGCTCCTGCGGGTGGTTGGGGTCTATGGGCATGTACGTGCCGCCGGCCTTCATAATACCAATCATGGTGGTTACCAGCGTATCAGTACGTTCGGCCATGAGGGCTACCGTTTGCTCGGGCTGTATTTCATAGTCATGAATAAGCGTGTTGGCAATGCGGTTGGCGGCCTCGTTCAGCTGCTTATAAGTTAATGTGGTGTTGCCATACACCACGGCAGTGCTATCACCATGGCGCAGCACTTCACCCTCAAACAGGTCAGTAAACGTCTGGTTGTAAGGGCATGCCTTGGCGGTATTGTTCAGCGTATTCAGCAGCAGGTGCTGCTCGGCATTGCTCAGGTAGTTTACCGTGCTGATGGGCGTGCTGCTTTGCTCGGTCAGTACCTGTAGCATATTGCTAAAGTGCTCTGCCAGGCGCTGCATGCGTGCTTCGCTAAACAGGTCAGTATTGTAGTCAAACGTGATGACCATTTTCTCGGCTGATTCATAGCAACTCAGCTCAAGGTCAAACTTGCTAATGGCCAGGCCGGTGCTGAAGGCCTCTGCTTCAATGCCCTGCATATCCATAGCCAGCACCTGCTCGTCAAGGTTCTGGTGGGTGAGCATCACATCAAACAGGGGGTTGCGGCTCAGATCACGCTCCAGTTCCAGGCGGTCTACCAGTTGGTCAAACGGGTACACCTGGTGCTCATAGGCAGCCAGCGTAGTTTCTTTGGTTCTGGCCAGCAGGGCATCAAAAGATTCGTTGCCAGTAAGCTGGGTGCGCAGGGCCAGTGTATTTACATACGGGCCTATCTGGTTGTCAAGCTGGGCATGCTGCCTGCCGTGTATGGGCGAGCCTATCACCACATCATTTTGGCCGGTGTAGCGGTATATCAGCGTGTTCAGCGCCGCCAGGGCGGTCATAAACATGCTGGTTTCTTTCTTTTTATTGTAGGCCCGCACCTGCTCAAGCAGCATGGGGTCAAGGTCAATGCTAATCTTGTGCCCGTTAAAGGTCTGCACCGGCGGGCGCGGTGCGTCGGCGGGCAGGTCTAACTTGGGCAGTGCCCCGGCAAACTGGTTCAGCCACCAGCTTTCGTGCTTCTTCAGGTTCTCACCGCTCAGTTCATTGTTCTGCCAGGCGGCAAAATCTTTGTACTGTATGGGCAGGGTGGGCAGGTTATGTGCCTGGCCGTTCAGGGCTGCGTTGTACAGGGTAATCACCTCTTTAATGAGCAGCTCCATCGAGAGGCCGTCAGAAATGATGTGGTGCAGGGTAAACATAAATATGTATGCCTGCGGCCCTGTCTGTAACAGCCTGGCACGCAACAGCGGGCCCCTGTCTAATACAAACGGTGTTTCAGACTCTTGCAGGGCCATGTCACGGGCCAGCTCTTCGGCATCGCCAAACTCCTGTATGTCAGTAAACAGCAGCTCAAAGCCCGTGTTGTTGGGTTCCAGCACCTGCTGGCGGGGCTCGCCATCTACTGTAACAAACACCGTGCGCAGGCTCTCGTGCCTCTCTATCAGTTGCTGCAGGGCCTGGTTCAGCGCTTTGCTGTCCAGCGCACCGTTAAAATGGTAGGCACCCGCAATATTGTAAGCGGTCTGGTCTTCTTCTATCTGGTCCAGTATCCACAGGCGCTTCTGGGCGTGCGATACCGCATAATGCGCTGCGGCAGGCACCAGCGGTATATCCTGCTGCTGCTGGCTATCGCCGGCGGCAATCTTGGCGGCCAGTTCTTCAATGGTGGGGCAGTCAAACACCGTGTTCAGGTCTACCTGCACCTTCAGGTCTTTGTAAATGCGTGAAATCACCTTGGTGGCCTTCAGCGAGTGGCCCCCTATCTCAAAGCCTACACGACGCTCTTCCGATCTCGGAAGAGCGTCGTGTAGGGAAAGAGTGTA
>CAZXTW010000633.1:2318-4249 GCA_964643525.1 uncultured Roseivirgaceae bacterium | reverse complement strand
TGACTGATACCCAGGCGCAGCCCGTTGGCTATGATGGGCAGCAGGCCACCCTGGCCGCACTGAATGGCCTGGCGGTTGCTGAACCAGCCACCTGGCAGGCCCCTGAGGTGCAGCCCCAGCAGGAAGCGTATGTGATTTACACCTCTGGCTCTACAGGCACCCCTAAGGGTGTTTCAGTAGCACACAGCAGTGTAGTGAATCTGGTAAGCGGCCTGCACCACGTATACGACCTGCCCCGGCAGGCACGCTACATTTTGCTGTCTAACATGACCTTTGATGCGGCCGTGAAGCAGCTTTTTGTGCCGCTATGTACCGGTGGTGCCGTATACCTTTACCAGCACACTGCCGATGTAAAAGGACTGATTCAATTTGTGAACCAGCACAGCATTGAGGCCTTGCATGCCCCGCCTGTGCTGTGGCATGAGCTGCTGCTGGCCATGGGTGAAGATGATATGTACAGCCTGCGCTGTGTTTCTTCTGGTGGTGATGTACTGTCACGCCAACTGGCCAACAAGCTGTATGAGCAGTTTAGTGAGGCCTCCATCTTTAACTTCTATGGTCCCACTGAAATATGTGTGAACGCCACCTATTATGAAATAACAGACATACACCAAAGTACTGTGCCTATAGGCAAAGCCCTGCCCAACTACAGCACATATATTATTGACAGCCATGGCCAGCCCGCCCCGGTAGGCGTGCCCGGCGAGTTGTGCATTGGTGGGCCCAGCCTGGCCATAGGTTATGTAAACCTGCCCGACCTTACTGCCGAGCGGTTTATTGAAAACCCCTTTGAGCCGGGGCAGCGCCTGTACAAAACCGGCGATGTGGCCCGCTGGAACGGCAATGGCCAGGTAGAGTTTATTGGCCGCCGTGACGACCAGATAAAAGTAAGGGGCTACCGCATTGAGCCTGCCGAAGTGCAGGCCGCCCTGAAAGCACAGCCGGGCGTGGCAGATGCCTACGTGCTGCCACTGCCCGATGCACAGGGGCAAATGCAGCTGGTGGCTTACCTTACGGGCAAAGCCCTGCCCCCATGGGCCGCGTTGAAGGCTACGCTAACCCAGCAGCTGCCCAGCTATATGGTGCCTGCCGCTGCGGTTTACCTGGAGGCCTTCCCTGTAACGGCAGCAGGCAAGGTCAATAAAAAGGCCCTGCCCGCCCCAGAGCAACAACAGCAAGAGCTGCGCGCACCTTACCGTGCGCCACGCACGGCTACTGAGCAAACCCTGGCCCAACTGTGGCAGGAGGTGCTGGCAGTAGAGCAGCCAGGCATTGATGACAACTTCTTTGACCTGGGCGGGCACTCGCTTAAAGCCACCCGCCTGCTAAGCCGCATACACCAAACTTTTGCGGCCAACCTGGCCCTGAAGGCCATCTTTGAAACACCCACCATAGCAGGCCTGGCTACGGCCATTGACAGCACTGCTAAAACTACCTACGCTGAAATTAGCAGAGCACCAGAGGCAGAGTACTACCCGCTCTCGCATGCCCAGCGCCGGTTGTGGGTATTGCACCAGTTTGAAGAAGAGCAGCAGGCTTACAACATACCAATAAGCTTCAGGCTGAAAGGCACACTGGATGCAGCGGCTATGCAAACGGCCGTGCAGCAGGTAGTAGCCCGCCATGAAAGCCTGCGCACCATTTTTGGTACCCAGGAAGGTGAGCCCTGTCAGTACATACTGCCAGCCGAAGCCAGCAAGAGCACCCTGCATGTGATTGACCTGAGCAGTGCACCCGACCCCGAGGACGCAGCCAACCAGATTGTTTACAAGGAGGCCACCCAGGTATTTGACCTGACCCACGGCCCGCTGTTTAAAGCGGTGCTGCTTCAAATGGGCCATGACGATAACCTGCTGGCCTTTACGATGCACCACATCATTTCTGACGGTTGGTCAGTACGGGTGCTGCTGCACGAGTTACAGGCCTGTTAC
>CAZXTW010000633.1:0-2284 GCA_964643525.1 uncultured Roseivirgaceae bacterium | reverse complement strand
ACCAGAACTGCCCGAGCTTGACATACAATACAAAGACTATGCCCTGTGGCAACACAAACAGTTGGCCCCGGCAGCCGATGGCAACCCTGACAGCCACAGAAACTACTGGCTGGGCAAGCTTGCCGGTGAGTTGCCTTTATTGGAACTGCCTACTGACAAGCCGCGCCCCAATGTAAAAACTTACAATGGCGCACACGAAGCTGTTATTCTGAAGCCTACCTTGAGCCAGCAAACCATGCAGCTGGCCAAACAACATGGGGCCACCCTGTTCATGACCATGCGCGCTGCCCTGGCCACCCTGTTGTACCGCTACAGCGGCCAGGCCGATATTGTAATGGGCACACCCACTGCTGGCCGTGACCATAGCCAGCTGGAAGGGCAAATAGGCTTTTTTGTGAATACCCTGGCCCTGCGCACCACGTTTGACCCCGCAGCGTCATTCAGCACCCTGTTGACAGCCACCGCACAAGATACCCTGGCGGCATGGCAGCATAGCGTGTATCCGTTTGACCTGCTGGTAGATGAGCTGCAGCCGCCACGCCATATGGGCCGCAACCCTGTATTTGACGTGATGCTGAGCGTGAACAATATTGGCGATGCTGGCCTGGCCAACCAGGCGCAGCAAGACTCATTTGGCGATGCCTTTGATGTGGATGCAGTAAGCAATGGTTACAGCAACAGTAAGTTTGACCTCTCGCTGAATGTGGCCGAAACCGATGGGGGCATCCTGTGCAGCTTAGAGTACAATACTGACCTGTTTGAAACTGCCACGGCCCGCCGCATGCTAGCCCACTTTGAGCAGCTGCTTGCTTCGGCTGTTGCCAACCCTAACTGTGCGGTTAATCAACTGCCCATGCTGGCCAGCAAAGAGGTAGCTGCCATCAGTGCCTTTAGCCCGGCTATGCCAGTGCAGCCTGCCACAGCAGTGATAACCCTGTTTGAACAGCAGGTGGCGCGCAACCGGGAAGCCATTGCCGTTACAGTAAATGGCGTTGACACCACCTATGCCCAATTGAACAACCAGGCCAATGCCATAGCCCATGTACTAACCAGTCAATATGGTGTAACGGTAGGTAATACCGTAGCGCTAATGCTTGACAGAGGGGCTGACATGGTGGCCGCCATGCTGGGCATATTGAAGGCGGGAGCCGCCTACCTGCCGGTTGATACAGCCTACCCTGAAGACCGAATTAGCTATATGCTGGCCGATGCCCAGTGGAAGGCGCTGATCACCACAAAGGGCATACCGCCCAAAAGCTTAGCGTTGCCTGATAGTAAACTGTTAGACATACAGGCCCTGCCTGAAGGCACGTTTGATAACCCAGCTCATGAAGCTACTGACGCTGACCCTGCCTTTATTCTTTACACGTCAGGTTCTACAGGCAGGCCCAAAGGGGTATTGCTGAGCCGAGGAGCCATGAACGATTATGTGCGTACCTTCAACGAGTACTTCCACCTGGGCAGTGCCGATGCCGTGATTCAGCAGGCCTCGCCCGCCTTTGATACAGGCATGGAAGAAATATTTACTACCCTTTGTGCCGGCGCACGCCTGCTGCCCATTGTGGGTGGCGGTGCCGATGTTGAGGGACTGCTGACCGCCATTGAGCAACAGCAGGCTACCGTATTGAGTACCACCCCACTGGTAATAGCTGAAATAAACAAACAGCCTGCGCGTACAGCCAACCTGCGCGTATTGATTAGCGGTGGCGAAGCATTGAAGCCGGTGCATATTGATAACCTGGTAGATAGCCTGCCCATATACAATACTTATGGCCCAACTGAAAGTACCGTTTGTGCTACCTACCACAAGGTGCAGCACGCCAACGATACGGCCAGCATTGGCAAGCCCATCAGCGGCCGGACGGTTTACATTTTAGATGCCGCCCTGAACCAGTTGCCTGTAGGCATACCCGGCCAGATTGTCATTGGTGGCGCTGGCCTGGCCGATGGCTACCTGGGCCGCCCTGACTTAACGGCCAGGCAATTTATTACACTGCCTGGCGGTGAGCGTGTGTACCTGACGGGTGACCGGGGTGCCTGGACTGCCGACGGGGCAGTGAACTTCATGGGCCGGATTGACTTTCAGGTAAAAGTGCGCGGCTACCGCGTTGAGCCTGGCGAAGTAGAGCAACAGCTGGTGGCCCAGCCTGCCATACAGGAAGCAGTAGTGGTAGCCCGCGTTGATGACGACGGGGCCAACTACCTGGTGGGCTTCTTTACGGCTTCAGAACAACTGGCCGTAGCTGATTTAAGGGCCGTACTATCGGCTACTTTGCCTGCCTAT
>CAZXTW010000632.1:0-4250 GCA_964643525.1 uncultured Roseivirgaceae bacterium | reverse complement strand
TAAGGGAACCCCCTGAATATTTTGGCGTACTTATTGTTGTTGCAACAGGTAGCGTACAACCAAGTGAATTGATGACAATACAAATCGGACTGAATAGATTGCTGGCCGTAATGGCCTGTTTGGCCCTAGTGCTGTTGCTGGCCGTGCCTGAAGGGCAGGCGCAGGGCACCACAGCGCCAAAGGACTTTGCCCATTATAAGGCCCTGAACGATGCCGAAACGCGGCTGGCCCGGTATAAAGATGATGATGCGGCCCTGCGCCTGAAGGTAGACCAGCTGGCTGTGATTAATGCCAGCCGCAAACGCCACCGCGTGCCGCCCGTGCAGCTGGATATTCTGGCCAGCCGTGTGGCCAACCAGATGGCGCTGGAAGCGGCCAGCCAGGGCTTTTGGGGGCACTGGAATACCCGAGGCGAAAAGCCCTACCACCGCTATGCTTTTGCCGGCGGGGTAGACCATGTAAGTGAAAACGCAGCGGCGCAAAGCACCTCGGGCCGCTTTAATAGCGGGCCAGCCAGCATTGCCCAGAAGATGCGCGAAAGCCACGGCCGCTTTATGGCAGAAAAGCGCCCCCACGACGGCCACAAGCAAACCGTCATTAATAAAAACCACAATTATGTGGGCATAGGCTATGGGCTTGTTGGGGGTGAGTTCAGGTATTATGAAGAGTTTATTGACCGTTATTTTACTTTTGGGCAGGTGCCCCGCCAGGTAAAGGCCAACCGGCCGTTTACTATTGATGTTACTGTGCGGCCCGGCAAGCACCTGGGTATTGTTACTGCTTTTTATGAGCCTGTGCCCAAAAGCATGAGCGTGGCGCAGGTAAAGCGCAGGGGCTCATACACTGATTTTACCAATACACAGGCCAGCACCATTAACCCGTTAAAGGTGCAAGACTACCGCAAGGGCAATACGTATACGCTGCCTTTTGAATTTGCCCGGCCGGGGCTGTATTATATTCAGGTTTATGAAGAAGACCGGCCCTACCGCCTTGGCACCAAATACAGCAATGCGGGTAAAATACAGGGCTCTGGCATAGTGGTGCGGGTAGGGCGCTAGCTATAGGCCTCAATTACGGTGCGGTAGGTGTTGCAGTGGGCATCAACCACATGGGCCAGGCGGGGGGCATAGCCGCCGCCCATGGTTACCACCAGAGGCACGTCATGGCTGCGGCAGGTGGCTACCACTGTTTTGTCGCGTTGTTTGCAGCCTGCTTTGGTCAGGGCCAGCTTGCCCAGCCTGTCACCCGCCAGCACATCAACCCCGCTTTGGTAAAACACAATATCTGGCTTTACCTGTGCCATTAACTGGCTGAGGTGGGTGGTTAAGGTATGCAGGTAGGTGGCATCGGTACAGCCGGTGGGCAGGCCAACATCCAGGTCAGACTGTTCTTTGCGGTGGGGGTAGTTGGCCTGGCCGTGCATGCTAAAGGTAAATACAGCGGGCTGGTGCCTGAATATATGGGCCGTGCCGTTGCCCTGGTGCACGTCAAGGTCAACCACCAGCACCTGGCCCACCAGCTGGCTGTGCAGCAGCACATTGGCGGCCACCGCAATGTCATTAAACAGGCAAAAACCTTCACCATGGGCGGCATAGGCATGGTGGGTGCCACCCCCGGCGTTGATGGCCACACCGTGTTGCAGGGCGCGCCGGGCAGCAGCCACAGTGCCTGCCACGCTGTTGCGGGCCCGGTTAACTGATGCTTCAGTAACAGGCAGGCCTATGAGGCGCACCTCTTTGGGCGTAAGCTGCAGGGTGGTGGCGCGCCGCCAGAAATCAGCCTCATGCGTAAGCAGGGCCTCGCTGGCCCCCACCAGGCCGGGGTCGTACAGGTTGTGGTCTGTTATAACGCCTTCATACAATAGTTGCTCTACCACCAGCTCATACTTGCTAATAGGAAAACGGTGCCCCTGCGGCAGGCGGTAAAGGTATTTGTCTGAAAAGGCAATGGTAACCATTACCAGGCAGGGGTGGTTTTGTCAAGAAACGAGGCAATGCCCTTTTTACAATCGTCAGTGGCGCGGGCATGGGCGTTCTGCTCGGCAGCATACTGCAGGCCAGCCTCTATGGGCATGTGTTGCAGGGCGGCAATCATGGTTTTGGTAATGGCCATTGACTGGCCCGAGTTTTTCTGGATGAGTAGCTGGGCGTATTGCTCAACGGCAGCATCCAGCTGGTCGGGGGCTACCACCGTATTCACCAGGCCTATCTGCTGGGCATACTGGGCAGTAATGAGGTCGCCCGATAGCAGCAGCTCTCTGGCTTTGCCTTCAGGAATTTTGCGCAGCAAAAAAGCCATAACAATGGCTGCTACAAAGCCAATGCGCACTTCGGTATAGCCAAATTTGGCTTCGGGTACTGTAATGGTATGGTCGCACACGGCGGCCAGGCCCGCCCCGCCAGCAATGGCGTGGCCGTGTATTTTGCCTATCACTACTTTGGGGTGGGTGTATATCTGGTAAAACAGCTCTTTGAGGTGGCTGCTGTCGGCCAGGTTTTCCTGGTACGTATTTTTTTGCAGTTGCTGTATATAGCCCAGGTCGGCCCCGGCACAAAACACCTTGCCGGCAGCTTGCAGTACCACCACCTTGGCCTGTGCATCTTCAGCAGCCTGGGTAAAGGCCTGCTTCAGTTCAGTGACTACCTGCGCGTTGAGGGCATTGCGCTTGTCAGGGCGGTTCAGGGTAATGGTGGCTACTCTGTTGGCGGTTTGGTAATTGACGTACTCCATGTGGTGGCGGGTGTGGTTGTTGGGTTAATGGTTGTTTGCGCCTGCAAAGCTACAACCAGTGCACCGCTTTCGTGCAGGTTAATGACAGGGATTTTCAGTGTTTTTGCAGCATGTGTCAACTGGCGGGCCCGGTAGGGGCTGTTAGAGGCATCAATAACCAGCAGCCTGGGCTGCACCCAGGCCAGCAGCGGGGCCAGTTGGCTGGTGGCATTGTTGGTAAGTACCAGCACATCGGCCAGTACTGGTGCAGCACTGCTCTGGCCTATGAGTAAGGGGGGCTTTTGGTGCACCACCACCACGCTTTTAAGGCCCGCCTGTAGGGTATGGTACCAGCCAGTGCCGGTGCTATTGCTGCTGTTACTACCATTACTACTTGTGGCAGGCCACCAGTGGTGTTGGGTGGTGCCAATGCCAAAGTGGGCGGTTGCGGGCGCCAGGTGCCATTGCCTGGCCTGGGCATTGTGTTGCAGGGCGGCTCCGGCCCATAGCTGGCTGTGCTGGCCCTGCACCACCCTAATGGCGGTGTGGTGGGGTATGTGGTGCACCACCAGCCATTGTTGCTGGCGCCGGGCCAATTGCCGGTGCATATGCAGGGCCACCATGGCCAGGAGGCAGGCCACAGCCAGCGGGGCATAGGCCCACCTTTTGTGTGTAAACAGCAGCACCAGCCCGGCTATGCCTGCTGCCAGTGCAAGGGCAAAGGGGCCGCTGATGTTGAGCTGCTGCAGGTGGCTGTAGGGCAGGTTGCCAATAAAGGTGGCCACGGCCTGCATGGCCACCAGCAGCCCTTGGGCTAGCAGGCCCACGGCGGTGGCCAGGGCGGGCACTGCTGAAATGGCAAGTAACAGCAGCAGGGCGGCCATGGCCAAAAATGCCAGCGGGGCCATAAGCAGGTTGGCGGGCAAGAAGAGCAGGGGCAGCTGCCCAAAGTAGTATAAGGTAAGGGGCAGGGTGCTGATTTGCGCTGCCAGGCTAACGGCCACCACCTGCCAAAAATAGTTGAGCACCCGGTTGGGGGGCTGCCACCACCGGCTGATGATGGGGTGGAGCCAGATAATGCCGCCCACGGCAGCAAATGAAAGCTGGAAGCTGAGCGAGTACAGCGTGCCGGGGGCCAGCCACAGCAGCACAGCCGCTGCAATGGCCAGGCTGTTGAGCGGGTGGATGTGCCTGTTGGCCTGCTGCCCCAGGGTTAAGAAGGTAAACATGAGGGCGGCCCTGCTTACTGAAGGGCTGAGGCCCGTAAGCCAGGCATACCCCCAGATAACCACCACGGTGGCCACGGCCCCTGCCCATTGCCATGGCCTTTTGCGGGGCAGCCAGCGTGTAAAGGCATACTGGCATATGAGCAGCAAGATGCCCACATGCAGGCCCGATACGGCCAGCAGGTGCATGAGCCCTGCGTTGGCAAAGGCTGTTTTGGTGGCCGGCGTCAGTTCATCTTTAGCACCCAGCAGCAGGGCACCCCCCAGTGCCCGTGCCTGGGGGTGGGGCAGGTGCTGCTGCATGGCGCTGAGCAT
>CAZXTW010000631.1:0-4251 GCA_964643525.1 uncultured Roseivirgaceae bacterium | reverse complement strand
GTATGGCACAGAAAGCTTTACACAGCAATACAATACCACCGGCGCAGCCGTGCCCATGTTCACTACCTTACCGCCAGCGCCCATTGGCTTTTTTCAAATGCTTGACGGCATGCAGTGGCGCATATTCAACTACAAAGGCACCAGTAGCAGTGGGGTAGTACAGGTCATGAGCCAGACCAACACCTGGCAGCCTTACACCGCAGTGGCTGGTAGCCTGACAGACGGTACGGTGGCAGACCTCCCCCTAAAAGGCGGTGTAGTACTGCAAACGGGCCAGGCCAATGTGCAAGACGGTACCCAAAGCAGTGAAACCAACAGTTACATACCTGAAGGGTTTACTGCGCCTACTTCTGGGCAGATTGTAAGTACCACACAGGTATACTACAATGGCAATGGCCAGCAGTTAACCAATGTAGAAACCACTACCTATGGTTATGAAGTGTATGCGTCGTTCCGTTGTGGGCACTTTATCAACACCCCGGCGCAGCGCGTAACCACCATGAACGGCACCCTGTACAAAGCTACGGCCGATGCCTACAATGGCGTAACAGCCACCACGGGGGCCACCGTGCCTGGCAAAGGGGCCACCTTTCAGTTTGAAGCGGGCACTTTTGCTGATTTTCCTTTTGATACTTATAGCCCTACCGACCCCAACAGCTGGCAGGGGTGGCTGCGCAACAACCTGACCGTAGTGCGCAACCCCATAGGCATGGTGGTTACCGGGCAGGATGCCATGGGCGTATCACAATCAGTGCTGTACGATCAAGACAGCCAGTTTGCTGTGGCCTACATTACCAATGGCAACTTTGCCAGCGCCCCGGCTGATACGGTGCTTGAGGGCATCCCCCTGCCCACCGGGCAGGCCAACTATACCGGGTTTGAAAGTTATGAAACCCTGGCAGGCTGGCAGCTGGGTAGCGGGGCCGTGGTATTTCCTGCTACTGCTGATGCGCCAGGCAGCAGCTACACCGGCCAGCAGAGCCTGCAAATGCCTGTAGGGGCCACCTTGACCACCACAGTAACACCCACTGCCGCCAACCAGCAATACCTGGTAGGCTTTTGGTACCGTGCTGACAGTGGCTATAGTGACAATGGGCTGCCTGTACTGATTTCGCCTAATTTAAGCACACAACCTGAAACGCCTGGCTATGGCAGCACCAATGGCCAATGGGTGTACCAGACCATTGCCGTAAACATTGGCGATACACCCGCACCTGTTGAAGTGCATTGGTACAACCAGGGCAACCAAACCATATATTTAGATAATGTGGTGGTGGCCCCCTTAGGTGCTGATATCAATGCCCAGGTTTATGACCCTGACTTTCAGTTTGTAGTAGCCAGCCAACCTGCGCCAGGAAAAACCACCCGCATTACACGCAGCCGCTTTTACCAGCAACTGGCCAATGTGGGCACCAACGGCATGGTGACAGACCTGACCATAGGCTACAAATCGCGCCAGGCCAACAATACCTTTAACCCGGCCGTGCCCAATGCCAGCATAACCCTACAGGCAGCCGGTGGTGGCTATGCGGCCAACTTTCGTGATGGGGGCCAGTATGCCCAGCAGTTTGTATTTACCAACCTGGCCAGCAACTTTGCCGTTAACGGCAACAGCATTGAGCATACCACCAGTGCCATGGCAGATACCATTGCGGCCGATCTTTCAGGGTTTGATGGCATGGAATCAGGCGCCTTGTACCTTGAAATTACCCCAACTGATGGGGGCATAACCCAGCCATTTTCAGTAGCGGTAGGGGCCTACACCTTTACCTTTACACCCAGCAACATGCACTGGTCGGGCACGGGGCCGGTATCAATTGCCAACACACCCTGGCCGCACGTGCCACGCAATGTGCTGCTGGTGCGGGGGGTAGGCCTGGTGGCCCTCTTTGCTGATGGCACCCTGGTAGGCAGCTATGCCGAAGAGGTAAGCGGCAACAGCTTTGGCTTTAGCACGGGCAACAATAAAATGGCCATTAGCAACCTTACCTCAATTGTAAACCCAAGGCTAACCATAAGTTACACCAACACCACCGGGCAAGAGGTGCAGAGCCAGCAACTGTACGGGCGTGATGCCTACGTAACCCAAACGGTGTACGACCTGCTGGGCCGCCCGGCGGTAGTAGCCAAGGCCATGCCCTTTAGCTTTCAAAACAACAAAGGCAGCGGCAACACCGCCCAGCCCACCTTACAATACCGCAACGGCGTGGTAAATGAGGCAGCCCTGCTATCAGCCCTCAATGGCAGCGGCATAATGACTGGTGATGTGGCTGACTTTTATACTGGCAACAGTGCCGCTGTGCAAGCCTGGCAGGCCCAGGTACAGGCCTGGCCCGGCAGCTTGAGCTACAGCTTTACCCCAGCCAATGATGTGGGCTACCCTTACACCCGCAAGCGTTATGAAGCATCTGCCTTAAAGCGCGTGGTAGAACAGGGCATGCCCGGCCAGCTGCCAGACGGCACCCTGCTGGCCATTGATATGACGGTGGCTGAGGCCGACCGCAAAACGCTGCAAACCATTTACGGCTATGACCCTGCCCTGTTTACTTTGCCCAGTGCATTCCAGCCTGGGCTTGATACCTACTTTGTAGCAGCTGAAGTGCAGCCCCTCAAATCGGTCAAGGTGCAGCTTAAAGACCAGCTGGGCAACCTGGTAGGTACAATCATTTACCCCAAAAACAGCCAGCAGGCCGTAGAGGTATCGCAAACCTTTACCACTTATACTGGCAGTGGCAAGGTAATGACCGACCGCCAGCCCAATTACTTTACCAGCAATAGCAACAGGCAGAGCGATAACTTCCAGAACGTAACCACCTACAACCTGCTGGAGCAGCCTGTGCAGGCCGTAGAAACAGATACCGGCACCACACTACTGATGTACGACAACCAGGGCCGCCTGCGCTTTGAACTGCCCGACCAAACCGGCCAAGATAGCCCCATTATAAAGTACACCTGTTATGACAACCTGAACAATGTGGTAAGCAACGGCACGTTAGATGCCAACACGTACCCCTTCAGCAGCCTGGGCAGCCATGTAAACAATGCTGCCTGGCCACCCGCAGGCACCGGGCAGCAAACGCGGCAGCTAACCTACAACAGCACCGGCACCACTACTGAAGGGCCGGCACCAACCAGCCTGGGCCAGGTAACGGCAGCCACCACCAATAACTACCGCACCATTAATGGTACGGGTACCAACCTGGCTGTGACAGAACAGTACGGGTACGACCTGCTGGGCAATATTACGGCCTATGCCATGCAGCTTAACGAGCAGCCCGACGGGGGCAACGCCACGCCAGTGGGCAGCAACTATGGCGTAACCTACCTGTTTAATAACCTGGGGCAGCCACTGCAAACCAACTACACCCAGGGGGTGGGGCAGCCAGCCACCAATGTGTATGACGAGCTGGGCCGGGAAACCAACAACCAGTTTGGCGATGCCACCAACGGGGGTATTAGTACTGCGGCACAGTATACGGCAGATACCCACGTGGCAGCCATACAAATGAATGCCCTGAGTGGGGGCACCAGCAACCAGGTGGCCAATACTGAATACAGCTACGTAGGCCTTGGCTGGCTACAGGCCGGCCAAACCAGCAGCGGCACCAACCTGGGTATTAAAGCAGGGGCCTATGCCTACAATGCCGATGGCCTGCTGACTGCATCGGCCCTGAACTTTAACGCCCCGCAGGCCAACAATGGCAGCACCTACAACTACCAGTTAAACCAGTCGCTTACCTATGATATAGCCCAAAAAAGGATGCTAAGCAGCACTGATGCCAACAATACCCAGTTGAGTATTGAAAACATCAGCTATGACGACAATGGCAACCTGCTTTCGCTCAATGAGGCCAGTGGCGCATTAGACTGGCAGTTTCAGGACAACAGCACCCAGGCCAACCGGTCAGATTTGCTTTCGGGCATCAGCTCATCGGCCACCGCCATACAAAACAACCCCCAGGGGCAAATCACGCAGGCCCCTAACACGGCAAATGCCAGCCTGACCAACACCATGGTTTATGATGCCAGCCTGGGCCTTACGGCCAGCATCAGCAATGCCAACACGCAGGTTACCTATGCCTATGGCAGCCAGGGCCAGCGCCTGTTTAAGCGGGTAGGCAGCAATGATACGGTGTACGTCTCGCCAGGCCTGCAGCCACTGTCAGAGGTGCCCCTGGCCAGCCCTGCCAATGCTACCAACTATGTATACAGTAGCCAGGGCCAGCTGTTGGGCATTACCGTGGGCATGCA
>CAZXTW010000630.1:0-4269 GCA_964643525.1 uncultured Roseivirgaceae bacterium | reverse complement strand
GGCAATGTTTGCCCTTGATACACCATTGAATGAGAAAGTCCAGGCGTCGTTTAAGTCAATCAGGTTCTCGTCCCACTCATGGTCATTAATCTGCAGCCAGCGGCCGTTGTCACCCCAGTCACCACCACGGGTGGGCACAAAGGTTTCTTCAGAGGTGTGCTGCTGCAGGTTCCAGATGTTCCAGGTGTAGTTTCTTAATTGTGCGTATACAGGAACCAGCGAAGCAAGGAAAGCGTCGTCACTGACAAAGAAGTCTTCAGGCAGCGACTCACTAAATAGTTCTTCATCAAGGTCGGTACAGCTTTGGTATACCAATAACACCGACAAGAGGGTGGTAATGGCGAAGACCTTATGGAAAAATCTCTTCATAGTGTGTTATTTTTTTCGACAGTTGTCGTTTGGGTTTTCAGTTATGTGTTATAACAATTAATTAGAACTGAGCGTTCAGCCCGAAGGTAAACGTTCTTGCTCTGGGGTAGTTGGTATAGTCAATACCTAATGCAGGGGGCGAGGTTAAGTCGGGCCTTGCATTGGTATTTACCTCAGGGTCAAAACCGGTGTAATCTGTAATTACAAACAGGTTCTGGCCACTTACATACAGCCTCAATGAGTTCAGCCAGTCAATATTGGCAGTAGGCAATGTGTAACCAACAGTTACGTTGTTCAGGCGCAAAAAGCCAGCATCTTCAAGGAATCTGCCAGAGGGGTTCACGGCAGCATCAACTGAGAGGCCATCGTCAAGAGCAGCAGCTAACAGGTTAATATTGCTGTTAAAGTTGTTCTTTCTGGCATATTCTAAAGCGGTGTTGTTATATACCTGCTGGCCAGCCACACCCTGGAAGAAGAGGCTTAAATCCCAGTTACCATACGAGAAGGTGTTGGTAATACCGTAAGTAAAGTCAGGCTGGGCGTTACCCAGAATTACACGCTCGTCACTTAAAATTTCTTCACCATTTTCATCTACACCCAATGATTGCGGGCCAAAGAAGGTACCCAAAGGCTCACCAACACGAATAATCTGGAAGTTGGCATCAGAAACACCAGCACCACTTAAGCGGCCGGTAAAGATGGTTTCGCGGGCACCATCAGCAACGCTACCTACACTTAGTACCTCATTGGTATTGCGGGCAATGTTAAAGTTGGTGGTCCACTTAAAGTTGCCATTGTCAACGTTTACAGACTGCAGGGTTAATTCAATACCTCTGTTTCTTACCTCACCAGCATTGTCAATAAAGGTTTCAACCGGGGCAGGCTGGGGTACGTCAAATACAATCAGCAGGTCTTCAGTGTCTTTGATGTAATAGTCAATGGTACCAGAAAGTTTACCTTCTAAGATGCCAAAGTCAATACCAAAATTAAACTGTGAAGTTTCTTCCCATTTCAAGTCGGGGTTGGCCAGCCTTGAGTTGGCCACACCTGTTAATATTTCGTTGTTGCCTAACAGGGCGCGGAAGCGTGCTTCGGGCACCAGTGTATTTTGTGACAACAGGTTGCCAATTTCCTGGCTACCAGTAATACCCCAACCAGCGCGGAATTTCAAGTCGGTGAAGAAGTTGGTGTTTTTAATGAATTCTTCTTCACTTAAGCGCCAGGCAAATGATACTGAAGGGAAGTCACCCCATTTGTTGTTTTCACCAAAGCGTGATGAACCATCACGACGGTAAGTAGCCGTTACCAGGTATTTGCCCTGAATGTCATAGTTTACACGGGCAATGAATGAAATCAACTGGTTTTTCTCTTTACGAGAGGTAGGCGCTACTGACAGATCACTTGCACCTTCCAGGTTAAAGGTAGCAAAGGCATCAGTAGGGAAGCCCTGACCGGTTACACGTACCTGCTCAAACTGAAACTCCTGGTAAGAGTAGCCACCCAATATGTTTAAGGTGTTGCCGTTAGACTGCGTTTTAACATAGTTAAATGTTGTTTCAGACAGTACTGAGCTTCTGTCGCGGTGTGAAATGTCAGCACGACCACCAAAACCTGCTGCGAAAGGTAAAGCACGAGGCTGGAATATACGACGGCTAGAGGCCGAGCGGTCAACACCTAAGTTTTGTTTAACCTTCAAACCTTCTGCCAATTCATATTCTAAAAAGAAGTTACCCAATACACGGGTGGTCTGGGTAAAGTCATCAATCAACTCAGCCAAAGCCACCGGGTTACGAACAGCAGCAGATACTTCATTGAAAGATCCGTCAGGGTTGCGTACCGGAAATGTAGGGTTGTACTTGAATACGTTGGTAAACAAACCACCTTCAAAACCGCCAGTTTGCTGGTAAGGGGTATTGTTGTTTTTAATGTATGAAGTAGTCAGGTTTAAGCCTACGTTTAACTTGTCATTAAAGGCTTTTTGAGTCATGTTAATACGACCAGTTACCCTTTCAACACCACTGTTAATCACAATACCTTCCTGATCAAAATAACCCACTGATACACGGTAGGTTTGCTTGGCCGTACCCCCACTTAATGATACGTTGTGGCTATGTGTTAAGGCAGTACGGGTAATTTCATCCTGCCAGTCAGTATTTGCATTACCCAAACCGGCTGCACTTAACCCATTAGCATTTATGAAATCACGGTACTCATCTGCCGTTAACAGGTCAAGCTTGTTGGCAATGGTGGCTACAGACATGTAGCTGTCGTACGATACGTTGGCTACTCCTTCTTTACCGCGCTTGGTGGTAATGATTACCACACCGTTGGCACCCCTTGAACCATAAATGGCAGCAGCAGAAGCATCTTTCAGCACGTCAATAGAAGCGATATCGGCAGGGTTCAACATAGCCAGCGGGTTCCGTGGGCCAGAGTTGAAGAAGCCTGTTGCATCTTCAGAAGGGTCAGTGGCAGAGTTGTCAATAGGTACCCCATCAATTACGTACAGGGGCTCGTTACCTGCGTTAATTGAAGTACCGCCTCTAATTCTTACGCTTACGCCAGCGCCAGGCTCGCCATTGGCAGAGCTAATCTGCACACCAGCCGCACGGCCCTGAATCAGTTCTTCCGGTGAGGTAATGGCCCCCCGGTTAAAATCTTTTTCAGAGATGGTGGCCATTGAGCCGGTCACATCTTTCTTTTCCTGGGTACCGTACCCTACCACCACTACTTCAGATAGTGATTGTACGTCCAGCTCCAGGCTCACGTCAATTACTGCGCGCGCACCAACGGTTACCTCCTGTGGCTGGTAACCAATGTATGAAAATACCAAAGTGGCATTTTCAGGTACGTTTAACTTGTAGTTTCCTTCAAAATCGGTAATGGTACCTGTCGAGGTTCCCTTAACCAGAATGTTTACCCCTGGTACGCCGGAGCCATCCTCAGCATCGGTCACCTTACCGGAAACCGCCCTTTCCTGGGCAAATGCTTGTACTGCAAATAAAAGCAATACTAAACAGCCTAAGTACTTGTTCTTCATATGCTCAATTTAATTATAGATTAAGATGTAGTTTAATCGTTTGCGATTTCCAAAAGCCCCATTAGGGCGTTACTTTATTGATTCAATTCAAGCTGCTTGTCAGCAGCGAATGTGTGTTGCTTAGTTAAAACTATAAATTTTTCAATAACAAACCCTAATCTGGGTTATGTTTTTATAGTTTTCACTGAAAAGCATTTTTCAATGATAATACTTTAACCTGTAAGGCGGTGCATCTGATTTTTGCTATTCACAAACACTTTTTTGCCGTGTTACAAGGGGCATACTTACCCATTAAACTGGTTGCTGAAGGATATAGAAGAAGGCATTTGTAGTATAGAGCCCCCAAATTGGGGGATGTACTCTTTATTTTTAACAGTTTTTTAAAAGTGACTTCAAATAAAGAGTGGTTAATTTAAAAATTAAACCAAACACAGGCCTCAACAGAAAAAATAGCACCAGCCAATGGCTGGCAGTTTGATTGCCATTGAATAATAAAAAAGTCCTGCTCAAGTAAGCCTCAATTTATTTGTTTTAACAGGTTATACGGTATTGTTCTACAACACCTTTACAAAAGCTGGCTAATACCTTAAGGTATTTCTCCTTTATCTATGAAAGGACTGTTTTTTTCTACGTTTGCTGTTGCTGGTTTATTTTTTTGCTCACTTCTTTTTCCTTTCAGTGATGCCTGTTGCCTGCCTTGAAGGGTATCTTGCTGTAAGGTGGTTTGTGCTTCGGGTTGGGGTTGGGTCATCCAGTACCGAATGCCGGCATGGTAGGCACTGAGGCTGTTCCATTTGTTTTTCAGGCCCTGTAAAAATTGTTTTTGGGCCTTTTGCTGTAGCCATTGCCGGGTTTTGAGC
>CAZXTW010000629.1:1646-4280 GCA_964643525.1 uncultured Roseivirgaceae bacterium | reverse complement strand
CACAACTAAAGCACAAGTTATGGATTCGCGTTATGCTGCCTTCAGGAACTACCTAAGGCACCCATGGCCCTTTGGCCGTAAGCTGGGGCTATTAACTTTTAACTTTATCGCGGCCCTGCTACTAACCTGGCTGTTTGCCGGGCCCGCCTTTTCTGCACAGGCCACGTACACCTTATTTATATTGCTGTTTGCCTTGGGCTTGTGGCTGTCAGAGGCCATTCCCCCTTTTGCCGTGGGCATACTCATCATTGCCTACCTGGTAGTGATGCTGGGCAGTGAGCGCACCGCTGGCCAGGCGGGCAGTGCCGCCCAGTTTGTCAATACATGGAGCAGCCCCGTAATCTGGCTCATGCTGGGGGGCTTTTTCATTGCCAAGGCCCTTGAAAAAACCGGGCTTGACAAGCAGCTGTTTTACTTTACGGCCCGCCTTTCAGGCAGTAAGCCTGCCAACCTGTTGCTGGGCTTAATGCTAACCACCATGCTGGCTTCAATGATTATGTCAAACACGGCCACCGCCGCCATGATGGTGGTATCTGTCACGCCTCTGCTGCAACAGCTGGGTAAAGATGCTCCTTTTTCGCGGGCATTACTGTTGGGCATACCGGCCGCTGCCGCCGTAGGGGGCATGGGCACCATTATTGGCTCGCCCCCCAATGCCATTGCCGCTGGCGCCCTCAACAGCGCCGGTATGGAAGTGAATTTTGTGCAGTGGATGTTATACGGCCTGCCGCTGGCCGTAGTACTTACCCTGTTGTTCTGGCAGGTATTGATTAGAAGGTACCAGCCTAAAGTAAAAGAAGTAACCCTGAAGCACCAAATAGAACACGTGCCAGAAGGCTCGGGGCACATCAGGCGTGACAGGGTGGTTACACAATTTACCCTGGCACTGACTGTGTTGATGTGGCTTACCGGCCCCCTGCACCACATACCCGTAGCTGCCGTATCAATTATACCCATTGTATTTTTTACGGTGGCCGGCGTAATGAAGGCCGATGACATCAGGGCCCTGCCCTGGGATACCCTCATGCTGGTAGCCGGCGGCCTGTCGTTGGGCATTGCCATTGCCAAAACAGGGCTGGCCTCGCTGCTGCTGCAAAGCTTACCTACTGATAACCTGCCGCCCCTGTTGCTGGTAGCCGTACTGTGTTACGTAACCATGCTGTTGTCAAACATCATGAGCAACACCGCGGCCTCTACCATACTGGTGCCCACGGCCATGGTGCTGGCGGGCAACCATGCCTTTATGGCTGCCATAGCCATTGGCCTCAGTGCTTCTACGGCCATGCTGCTGCCCGTTTCAACCCCGCCCAATGCCATTGCCTACAGCACGGGCTACCTCAAGCAGAGCCACTTCAGGCTGGGTGGCATCATCATTGGGCTCACAGGCCCACTGCTCATTCTTATTTGGCTGGCCATCTTATTGTAATACTGTTGAATAATTCATTATTTTAGCCATACCAAGGGGGTTTTTACACCATTGTTCACTGGCCCATGCAATTTACACTGCTTTCAATCATACAAGCTGGCACCCATGATAGCCTGCCCGACTACCTGAACCGAAAGGTTAAACTTTCCAATCAGTTGGCCATTGGGCTTGCGCTATTGGTCATGGTGCCGTTCATTATTTTAACCAGCATTTACTTTACTGCCATTACCTGGGTGCCCGTGCTGGGCCTCATAGCCCTGATGGCGGTTGTCATTACCAATGCCTTTGGGGCGCAGGTGGCGGGCAGGCTGGTACTTTCTATTGTGCCCTTTTCAATGGGGGTTATTTACAACGCAGCAGTGGTGCCTGCCGGTGCCGAGCCGTTAATGGCCAACTTTGCTCTGGTATTTACCTTTATTATGATACCCTTCGTGGTGTTTGATGCCCGCGAGCGCCTGCCGCTGGTCATTGCTTCGGCCTACATTACCCTGGTATTGCTGCTGTTTAACTACTGGAACAGCCTGTTTGAATTTGACATGCCCAACGCAGGCATGTATACTGATGGCTGGCTCAAAACCACAGTGTTGGCCTCTGCCATTGCCATTGCCTTCATTAACCTGCTCATACTGCTCAGGCTCAACAAACGCTCTGAAGACGAGTCTGAAGAGCTGGTGCAGGAAATGAACGCCAACAATGAGGCCCTGCGCAAGTCTGAAGAAGAAATGCGCGCCAACGTGCAGCGCCTGGAAGAAACCCAGAAAGAAGAACAAAAACGCAACTGGGCCACAGAAGGGCTGGCCCGCTTTGCTACCATACTGCGCGAAAATCAGGACATCCACCAGCTGGGCGATGCCCTGGTGCTCAATCTGGTGCAATACCTTGAGGTTAACCAGGCCGGGTTTTACATTGTAACTGATAACCCTGAAAGTGGCGAGAAATACATTGAACTGATAGCCCTGCATGCCTATGGCCGCAAAAAGTTTACTGAAAAGCGCGTTGAAATAGGGCAGGGGCTGTTGGGGCAAAGCTATAAAGACAACCACTACATCTACCTGCAAAACGTACCTGCAGAGTTTGTTGAAATTACCTCTGGCCTGGGCGAGCAAACCCCTGGCTACCTGTTAATAGTGCCTTTAAAGGTAAATGAAGAAAGCGAAGGCTTTTTTGAAATTGCCGCCTTTGAGGGACTTGATGAGTACAAAATTGAC
>CAZXTW010000629.1:0-1632 GCA_964643525.1 uncultured Roseivirgaceae bacterium | reverse complement strand
GAAAGCATTGCCACGGCCGTGCGCAATGGCCGCATTAACCTCAAAACCAGAAAGCTGCTGGAAGACTCGCAAGAGCAGGCCGAAATGCTGAAGGCCCAGGAAGAAGAAATGCGGCAGAACATGGAAGAGCTGGCCGCCACCCAGGAAGAAATTAGCCGCAAAGAAAGCGACTACATTAACCGCATTGCTGAGCTGGAAGAGAAAGTAAAGGCACTTTCTAAAAATGCTTGATGCCGCCCAGCTACAGGTGGTTTGCAAAGCCTTTGGGCACGTACCCTTTACTGCCGAAATGCAGCAGCACTTTAGTGGCATATGGCAGCAAAAAACAGTAAAAAAGCGGCAGCTCATTACAGAAGCTGGCCAGGTAGAGCGTTGTTTTTATGTGGTGCTGCAAGGGGTGCAGGCCGTGTACGTTATTGACAGCAAAGGCCAACAGGTAGTGCTGGGCTTTTCTTTTACCGGTAGTGTTTCAGGCATTTATGATTCCTTTCTAAACGCCACCCCCTCACACTTTTTTTTAGAAGCCCTGACAGATAGCACCCTGCTGTACATCACAGCGGCCCAATACCACGAGTTGTTTGAGCGGTTTCCTGTATTTAGCCGCTGGGGCATGCTGTTTGCCCAAAGCATATTGAATGGGCGCGTGCAGCGCGAGGTTGAGCTGCTTACCATGAATGCCAAAGAACGTTACATTACCTTTATGCGCCGCTGCCCCGCAGCATTAAAAACCATACCACAAAAATACCTGGCTGCTTACCTTAACCTGAAGCCTGAAACATTCAGCCGCCTGCGGGCCACCGTGCAATACTGAAAATCTTGATCTGCATCAATGTTTCAGGGCTGTGCCTGTGCCACCTTTGTACAACCATCAAATCAGTACAACGTTAAACAAAACAACCATGGCAAACGCATTATCATACGAGCAGCAAATCACCTTGTGGAACCGCATACACCAGGCCATTGAAAACCTGCAGCAACTACCTGAAGCCATATTAACCCAGCGCCCCAGCGCCAAAGCCTGGTCAGTGGCTGAAGTCATTGCGCACATGTACCATGCCTACATGCCCCATTATGACCAGCAGCTTGAGCGTGTATTGCAGCAGGCCAAAGACAACCCACAGGGCACTACCAAAATGAAGCCCTCATGGCGGGCCAGCCTGATGTGGAAAATGATGCGCCCCAAAGAAGGCAAGCGCCCATTTAAAATGAAAACCTTTAAGCGGTTTGAACCCAAACCGGCCGATTTGCAGGGGCTGGCCATCATACCCAAATACCTTGAGGCACACAAAAAAATGAAGGCCCACCTGCTGGCCAGCCGCGAGGTTGACAGTGGCAGCCTCAAACTACCCTCGGCCATAGGCCCCCTGGTAAGCTTTACCCTGCCAGAAGCTTTTGAGTTTTTATTGAGCCATGAACAGCGCCACCTGCAGCAAATACACGACACCCTGGCCGTAGTAATGCCCCAACAGCACCGCACAGCTACTATTTAAGCCCTTTATAGTATTTTAATTGCATCATTGTTCTAATACAGATTGGACCACATCAGATAAAGTACATTTGGGAGAGAAGCTTATTGATGTATTGATATATTTAATAAGATTGGCTGAAGTGTGTCATAATGACAGTTACGCT
>CAZXTW010000628.1:0-4296 GCA_964643525.1 uncultured Roseivirgaceae bacterium | reverse complement strand
AGTTTGCAGGCTGCTTTGTGTTTGGCTGGCACTGGCCGCCGCGCCCTGGGCCTGCTGCACCGTAACACCCCACAGCAGGCCGCCCGGCTGGCTGTTGAAGCCGCGCTGGTGGCGGCTTTCAAGAAAGTCAGGGTAAACATCCAACTGCTGGGCATCAAAGTTGACTGCGCTGTTAAGCAGCTCAAGCTGCTCTTCTATTTGTTTGGTCACGCCGGGCTTAGCCTGCTGCCCCGTTTTTTGCTGTACCTGCTGGCGCAGCTTGTTGGCCAGCCAGGCCGAGAGGGCCTCAGTACCGGTGTTGGCCAGCGTAATGTTGGCCTTTGCAGGTATTGTGGTTTCTTTTTCTTTTTTATTTACCAGTACCTGCCCATAGCATACCATGCCTTTGGGTATGGGGCCACCCGCATTGGCTTTGGCCACCTGCCAGCCAAAGTGGTTTTGCAGGCGCTGCGCCCAATTGGCTTTGGTGGTGTTGCCACTGGCCAGCAGGGCAGCCACGGCATCATCAGCAGGGTTGGCATACCAGCCTATTACATCATACTGGGTGCCTTTGGGCAGGGCCTGGTGCAGGTCACGGTCGTGAAAGCCAAATACGCTGTGGCAGTTGGGGTAAAAGGCGGCAAAGTTAGGCTCGCCATAACCTATGGCAGTTAAGGGGGCCAGGGCCAGGGGGTTGCTGCTGCCCTCGCGCTGGTACACGCTTAACAGGCGCTGGCGGCCCATGTAGCGGTAGGCCTGGGGGTGGTCTGCCAGGGCCTCTGGGGTGGCTGGTATGGTTACGGCATTGGGGGTGGTGCCAGCCGGGTGCAGGTAGTCACTTTCTACCACCCACTGCTGCTCAATGGTGGGCTGCCCGTTTTTATTGGCAGGGCTGTTGGTGCTGCGGGTTACCAGCCAGCGGTTGGGTACTGCGGGGTAGGTTACGTTGCCAGTGCCATCGTCAATGCCTTGTGTAAGCGCATCGGGCAGGGCCCAGTGCAGGTGTACGCCACGGCCCAGGCTCAGGGTCTGGTCTTCAAAAGGGATGGAAAGCACCTCTTCACTAATGTTGGCAAACTGGGGGTTGACATCTTCAGCAGTGGTGGTATAGGGCAAGCGGCTAAAGTTGGCCGTAGGGGCGGCTACCACTTCTTTATCAGGCAAATGGAGTAAGTCCACATGCAGGGGCACCATGGTGTAATGGCTCATAGCTGGCGGGGGTCATGCTGTTAGCTGGTTATTAAGGGGAGGCCTAAGGAGCATAGGCACCACCTGTAGTAAATATATAAAAATAAAGTGGGGTTTCTAGGTGTAGCGTTTACACAAAGTATTGGGTGGGGGTTGCCTGTGTATCATAAAAAACATCCCGGTACCAAAGTAGCGCCGGGATGTTGATTGTACCGATAAATTTTGCGAGTTCAATTCATAAGGGACCTAGTACTTAGCTGTGATTTCCACAGCTGCCGTTAGTATTCACGGTTTTGTTTTGTTTTGGCTGTAATCAATAATTCATGTACACAGGGCAATGATAGCCATAAGGCCTGAAAAGAGGCTTTTATAACCCGCCAATAACTTACAAAACCCGACAGCAGCTGTTTTTTTACTCATTTTATGGCCTTTACTGGCCTGCCTGTTTTTGCTGGTTCACTGAGCTTGGCATTATGGCCACGAACCAGTACATTGGGCCAGTTGTTTATTTGGATTGCCACCAGCCAGCTCATTGTTCATTGGTGATTCAGCAAGTTGTTCACGCCTAAAACTTATGCCCCATGAAATGCTTCATGGCCACCCTCATTGCGCTAACCAGTTGGCTGGCCGTTGTGCCAGGCACCGCACAAACCACCGCTGCCCCCAACCCTGTGTTTGACAGCCTAAGGGCCGTTGCCGCCAGCAGTGCCCCCGCCCGGGTGCGGCTAAAGGCTATGGCAAAGCTGGCCGATGGCCTGCCCAGTACTGACTCAGCCCAGGTAATGCATTACATTACTGGGGGCCAACAACTGGCCCGGCAGCTGGCCGATGAAACGGGCTGGCTAAGCCTTGAGCTGCACCGGGCCCGCCTGCTGTATGACAGGCAGCATTATGACAGCGCCCTGCACATTGCCCAACAGGTGCTGGCCAAAAGCCAGGCTATGCCAGGGGCTGGGCGTATGGCCGCCCTGAGCCAGAGCCTGCTGGGTAATGTTTATTACGAGCGGGGCCGCTTTGAAACGGCCAGCCAGTACTGGGCACAGGGGCTGGCCGGCTTTACTGCCCTGAATGACAGTGCCCGGATGGCCACCACGGCCGAGCGGGTGGGTGTGAGCCATGCCATACGCGCCCAATACCCAACGGCCCTACAGTACTTTGAAACCAGCCTGCAAATTTACACTGCCCTGAACCACCCCCGCAAAGCAGCCATTTTAGGTAATATGGGCACCTTATACAAAGAGGTGGGCAACCACACCAAAGCCATTGAAAGCTACCAGCAGCTGCTGGCCATAATTGATACCGCCAGGGCAGCAACCAGCGTAGCCAATACTTACCTGAACCTGGGCTATACTTATATTGATAAGGGTGATTTTGACCAGGCCAGGGCCAGCTTTAATAAGAGTTATGCCATTTTTAAACGTGAAGATAAGCAGCATTTTATGGCTGCGGCACTGGCCGGCCTGGGCCGGGTAGCAGCTAATTTGGGGCAGCGCCACCTGGCCACCAGCTATTTGAAAGAGGCCATGCGCATACACCAGGCCCTGGGCAATGACAAGCATTTGTTTGATGATTATTTTGAGCTGGGCCAGCAGTATTTGCAGTACCAGCAAGAAGACAGCGCCTTTTATTTTTTGAACCTGGCGTTTACGCAGGCAGCGGCCACTGAGCAGTTCAGGCATGTAAGAGAGAGCTATGCCCTGGTAGGGGATTATTTTCTAGAGCAGGGCCAGCTGAACAAGGCACTTGATTTTTACAGTAAAACACTGGTGTATGCTGAAGCAATGGGCGACAGCATAGGTATAGCCCAGGTATATGTGCTAATGGCCGAAGCCCACCAGCAACAGCAAAACAGCACCCAGGCAGAACAGTATTTTGGCAAAGCAGTTAAGCAGTATAGCCAGCTGCAATACCCCACAGGGGTGGCCAGGGCACAGCTTGCCCTGGGCAGGCTGTATGCGGGGCAGCAGCAGTACACCAAAGCGCAGTACCATGCCAGGCAGGCCCTGGCCACTTACCAGGCGCTGGGCGACAGCTGCCAGGCAGGGGCCTGCTATTTAGTGCTGGGCACCAGCTGGCTGGCCAGGCAGCAGCCCGACTCTGCCACATGGTACCTGGCCCTGGCACAACAACGCAGCCAGCCCTGCAACAACCCTATAGCCCTGGCCGAGGTGCAGATTGCTTACGGCCAGGCTTACCAGCAACAGGGGCAAACTACCGCTGCCATGGCTGCCTACGCACAGGCACTGGCCTATGCCCAGGAGGTGCGCAACAGGCCAACCATTAAAGCTGCCGCCCGGCACCTGTACCCCCTGTATGCACAAAGCGGTGATATGACTGAGGCTTACCGCACCCTGCTGCTGTATACCGCCAATAACGACAGCCTGTTTAATGCTGAAAATACCAGGGCACTGGTGCAGCAGGAAATGGCCTATGCGTATGACAGGGCCCAACAGCAAAAAGAAACAGCACATGCCCTGGCCCTGGCCCGGCAGCGCTGGTATGTGTATGTCATTGCCGCAGCCCTGGTGGCCGTACTGGCCATTGCCGGGGCCGTTTTTTACAATAAGCAAAAGGCCAACAGCCTGCTGCGCCAGCAAAAGCTGGCCCTGGAGGCCATTGACCATACCAGAACGCGCCTGTTTACCAATATATCGCACGAGCTGCGCACCCCCCTTACCCTGATTAGCAGCCCCCTGCAAAGTATACTGGCTACTGAGCAAAGCCACCTGAAGCCAGCCATTGCAGCACACCTGCAATTGATGCAGAAAAATACCCGGCAGCTTAAGCACCTGGTGAATGATATTTTAGACCTGTCAAAGCTTGAAACCAATGCGGTGGCCCTGCAGCCGGTAGCCGTGCAGCCCAGGGCACTGCTGCACCAGCTGTGGGCCAATTTTGAATCATTGGCCCAGCACCTGCAAATTGATTACAGCATTGCTGTGAATGACCAGCTGGCCAACACCTGGCTGGTGTTTGATGCTGATAAGGTGAGCCGCGTGGTGAATAACCTGATTAGCAACGCCCTGAAAAACACACCAGCACAAGGCAGGGTGCTGTTGAAGGCCCACTGCACCAGTAGCCAGCTGCTGGTTACTGTGCAAGACACCGGCCGGGGCATTGCCGCCGAAG
>CAZXTW010000627.1:0-4310 GCA_964643525.1 uncultured Roseivirgaceae bacterium | reverse complement strand
GATGGCCTGATTAATATTGTAGACAGCAACGAGGGCGGCAGCGCACTGCCCGTGGCCAATACCGATGGTGACAACCTGCCCAATTACCGCGATGCTGACAGTGACAATGACGGCCTTGCCGATGTGATTGAAGGAGGCGGCACTGATGCCGACGGTGATGGGGTAGTAGACACCGCCACCGATACCGACGGTGACGGCTGGGCTGATACGTTTGACAGCGACAATGGCGGCACCGCTCTGACCGTACCTGATACCGACGGTGATGGCCTGGCCAATTATACCGACCTTGATGCTGACAACGACGGCCTGCCTGATGCGCTGGAAGCGAACGGCGGCACCTTGCCCGCTAATATGGATGCTGACGGTCAGTACCCCGCCACCTACGTGAACAGCAACGATATCGATGGCGATGGCCTGGCCAACGACTTGGATACTGACAACAGTGGCACAGCACTGGCCAACCCCAATACCGACGGCCTGGGCGGTGCAGATTATGTAGATATTGACGCTGACAACGACGGTATACCTGATATTATTGAGGCCAACGGTACAGACAGCAACAACGACGGCAGGGTGGACAGCGCTACCGATACTGACGGTGATGGCATTGCCGATACGGTAGACCCTGATAATGGGGGCACAGCCCTGGTAATTTCAAACCCCGATGGTGATGGCCTGCCCACTTACCGCGATCTTGACAGTGACAATGACGGGATACCTGACGTAGTAGAGATGGGCGGTACTGATGCCGATGGTGATGGCCGGGCTGACAATACCACAGACAACGATGGCGACGGCTGGTCGAACAGTTACGACAGTGACAACGGCGGCACGCCGTTTACTGACCTTGATGCTGACGGCGATGGCTTTAATAATAATGAAGACCTGGACACCGACAGCGACGGCATAGCCGACGCGTATGAAGCCAACGAAGGCAACCTGCCTGCTGGCATGGACCCTGACGGGAAGTACACCACGCTGACGGATACTGACGGCGACGGCCTGCATGACAATGTAGATACCGACAACGGCGGCACCAGCCTGCCCACCAACAATACTGACGGCACAGGCGGCGCCAACTTTGCTGATACTGATGCTGACGGTGATGGCATACCCGATTATATTGAGGCCTTTGATGATGACCAAAGTGGAGACGCGGCCAATGACTTTATAACCAGGGCAGCAACCTTTGGCAACACGGCCCCCTACACCACCACTGACACCGATACGGACGGGGTACCCGACTGGCTGGAAGATGACGACGCTGACGGCACCCCGAACTATCTGGACCCCGATGCGACCCAGTATCAGGATACGGACAACGATGGCATTGTTGACCTGCACGATGGAGACAACGGCGGGGTGGCCTACGGTGCCGTAAGCGGCCAGCCCGATGCCGATGGCGACGGCGTACCCAACCAGTATGACCTTGACGATGTGGTATCCTTACCAGTAGAACTGCTCACGTTTACCGGTACCTTTGCCAATGAGGTGGTGACGCTGCAATGGGCCACAGCCACTGAGCTGGACAACGCTTACTTTGACGTTGAGCGCTCGGCCAACGGCCTGGACTTTGAAGCCATTGGCCGTGTAGCAGGCGAGGGCACGGTTACTGAACTGACCACCTACAGCTTTGACGATGAGCGGCCTATAAACGGCGTAAATTATTACAGGCTGTTGCAGGTTGATTTTGACGGGGCCTTTGAGTACTCGCCTGTGATTACCGTACTGGCAGAGATTAGCCGCATAGAAATTGACCTGTACCCCAACCCGGCCAGCAGGCAGTTAAACGTACGTTTCAATACCGATGCTGAACTGGCCACCGTAAGCCTGGTAAATGCTGCGGGGGTAATCATGCACCAGCAGCAGGCAGCCCTGCTGCCCAACCAGCGCCAGATTGAGCTTGACGTGAGCAACCTTGAAGCTGGCGTGTACATTTTGATGCTGAACATCAACGGCAAGCTTACCCAGCACCGCGTAATCATTAAGCGGTAAGCGGTAAGCGGTTAAGCATCGCTTACTCAAAGCACCATAAACCAAAACACCCACCAGGCTGCCTGGTGGGTGTTTTTATTAATATCAGGTACTTGTGCCTAACCCATGTACTGGTTAAAGAAGGCCAGCATCTTTTCGGGGTGCAGGCCAAAATAATTGTAGCCGTCAAACCTGCGGTTGGTGCCTTCAATCCAGAACAATTCCTTTTCGGTTGAGGCTACAAGGTCAAAACACGTCTGGGCGTCGTTGGGGTTGTCAGTCCAGGCATCTTCTATTACCTGTGACATAAAGTAGGGCACCTTTACCGCGTGGGCATAATCATGGGGGCGCATTTGGGCATTGGTAAAGCCGCCCAGCTTTAGCTGCTCAAAGTCCATCAGCTCCATATACTGCCCCACGCCGGTCATTTGGGCAAAGCTGTGCATCAGGGCGGTCATTGATACCACCAGTGGCCCAAAAAAGCAGCGGGTGCTTTCAAACAGTTCGGGGTGGCGGTACATGGCTTCAAAGGCGGCGTTGCCCCCGGTACAGCGGTTGTAGAGGCCGTGCTTCATTTGGCTTAACCTGGGGTGGTTTTGCACATAGTGCTGGGCGCCTACCACGTCGCGCCACTCGTACCGGCCAATGCCGCAAATGCCGCCATTGGCAGCACCGCTGTTTCCATGGTTGCGCAAATCGTACGCAAAAATATTATAGCCGGCCCTTGACAGGTGCCCCATATGGGCTACGAAGTCAATCTCAAGCGTATCAACGCCAGAAAAAGGCTCGCCAAAGTGCCCGGTAAAGCCGCTGCGGCTCATGGGCATGGGGTGGTTAATGACAATGAGCTTGTTTGACTCGCCTTTGACAGAAGGGATGTACCAGCCTTCTAGAGGGGTGCCATCGGCTGATTGAAAAAACACATCTTCCCACTGCTCCATGCCATGGTCGGCAGGGGTTTTGTGTACCGGTGTTCTAAACATGGGCCGCACCGCAAACTCGGCCAGGTACTTTACAGTAGCATAGTTTTGCTCTGAAATCTCTTGTTGCTGGGCCATGGCCTTTTGGTAGGCTTCAGCACCCATACGGCCTTTCAGGGTATTGTTAATGGTATAGTCTAATGTTTTTGCAAATGCCATACGCTTGGTTTTTTGTAAACAATGGCACAAAGGTGGGCATTTGGCCTGTGTGGGCGTGAAAACAAATTACGGCAATGACAGATACAAATTACAGGTTGCGGTAGGCAGAGGGCGATTTGCCGGTAACTTTCCTGAATAAGCGAGAGAAGTAGTTGGGGTACTCAAAGCCCAGGTCATAGGCAATTTGGGTAATGGGCATTTGCTTGTGGGCCAGCCGGGCTTTGGCCTGGGCCACAATATGCAGGTGTATATGCTCTAAGGCTGGCTTTTGGGTGTAAAACTTCACCACATCGCTCAGGTAATTGGGCGTTACATGCAGGGCATTGGCAAAATAGGCTACTGACGGTTGCACTACCTGCTGCACTACCTGTTGCACTACCTGCTGGTTGCCCCCCTGCCCATTGCCCTGCTGGCTGTAATACCCCTGTAGCAGGTTAAAGAAGTTGTTCACCAGCTGGCTGTACTGCTGCTTGCGCTCACCAAACTGGCGGTTATAAAACTGGGCAATATGGGCAAACATCAGGTTGCAGTGGGCCATTAACAAATCTAAAGATAAAGGCTGTTGCTGGTAGGCCTGTAACGAGGCATGAAACAGCCCTGAAATGGTTGTGGCTTCATTGGCCGTAAGGTTCAGGGCCTCGTGCATGCCATAGTCTAAAAATGAATAGGCCAGGTGCTGGTTGTGTGAAATAAGCGCTTCAGCAATTTGAATGTAATAGCCCCGCCAGGGCTTATCAGTAGCCCACTCTAGCGGCTTGCCTGGGCTGCTAAAATACATGTAGCCGGCATCAGTACCGGTTTCAAGCCCATACTTTAATGAGATGCGGTAAAACTGAGGGTATACCGGGGGCGAGGCCAGCCGCGTTTGTGGGGTATACTGGCCCACATCAATCAGTTGGTGCCTGGGCGGCTCAACCTGAAGGTACTGGTTAAATGCTTCAATGGTGCTGAAGGTGGTCATGGCTTATGATTACTGCCTGTAACATCCGTGAAATTAATCGTTTTATACAACCAGGCCATGCCAACAGGGTACAAAAAAACACCCACCAGGCTGCCTGGTGGGTGTTGGTTGCGGTTTAAAGCCAGCTTTACTGCCCTTTAGCTTGGCTTTTGGGCCAGGTCAAAACGGTCAAGCTGCATAACTTTGGCCCAGGCGGCCACAAAATCGTTCACAAACTTTTCTTTGGCATCATCACT
>CAZXTW010000626.1:0-4317 GCA_964643525.1 uncultured Roseivirgaceae bacterium | reverse complement strand
TTAGCGGGGCCAGCTCGTTTGATCAGTCGCTGGCCAGTTGGGACATCAGCAATGTAACGGCCATGAGCAACCTGCTCAGAAACTCAGGGCTTTCCGTAGCCAATTACGATGCCACACTCACAGCCTGGGCCAACCTGCCCAATGTGCAGAGCAACGTAACCATTAACGCCCACGGCCTGGCTTATTGCAATGCCACCAGTGCCCGCAACACCCTGATTAACACCCACGGCTGGAAGTTTAATGCAGATGTATACAGCTGCGCAGGGGCTGATGCTGTGTTTGCTACCACCTGGCAAACCACCACGGCCAATGAGGCCATTACCATACCCACCACCGGTACGGGTTACAACTATACGGTCAATTGGGGTGATGGGCAGGTAACCCAGGGCCACACAGGCAATGCCACCCATACCTATGCCACGGCGGGTACGTATACCGTGTCTATAGTGGGCAACTTCCCGCGCATATACTTCAACAACACCGGCGATAAGAACAAAATCATGCGCATTGAGCAGTGGGGCACCCAGCAATGGACCAGCATGAAATCGGCCTTCAGGGGGTGCAGCAACCTTGAATACGAAGCCACTGATGCCCCTGATTTAACGCTGGTAACTGATATGTCAAGCATGTTTGAGCGGTGTTCAGCCTTTAACGAGCCCATTAATAATTGGGACGTAAGCAGCGTGACTGACATGAGCAAGCTGTTTTACTGGAATGAGGAGTTTAACCAGAACATTGACGGGTGGGACGTGAGCAGCGTCACAGACATGTACAGCATGTTCAGGGGGGCCAAAGCCTTTAACCAGCCGCTCAACAGCTGGAACGTAGGCAACGTGACTGATATGGAAAGTATGTTTGAAGATGCCACCGCCTTTAACCAGCCGCTTGACCAGTGGGACGTGAGCCAGGTAGTGTATATGAGCTATATGTTTTATGAAGCCACCGCCTTTAACGGCGCGCTAAACGGCTGGAACCTGAGCAGCGTAACGGATATGGCCATGATGTTTTATGATGCCACCTCATTTAACCAGCCCCTGAACCAGTGGGATGTTAGCAATGTAGATGACATGTATTATATGTTTGAATGGGCCACGGCATTTAACCAGAACATCAACAGCTGGAACATCACCAACGTAAACAGAATCAGTGGCCTGTTTGCTGATGCCACTTCGTTTAACCAGCCCTTGTTTAATTGGGATGTGAGCAACCGCAGCAGCCTGAGCAGCCTGCTGAGCGGGGCCACCTCGTTTAACCAGTCGCTGGCCAGTTGGGACATCAGCAATATAACCGCCATGAGCAACGTAATCAGAAACACCGGGCTTTCAGTGGCCAATTATGATGCCACCCTTAGCGCCTGGGCCAGCCTGCCGGCAGTGCCCGCCAACCTGACCTTAAACGCCCATGGGCTGGCTTACTGCAACGCCGCTACTGAGCGCAGCGCGCTGATTAACACCCATGGGTGGACGATCAATGCCGATGTGCAGAACTGCCCCACCACGCGGGCGGTGGCCACCGTGCAAGATGATGTAACCAGCCAGCAGGGGCTGCTGGAAGCCATGGTGCCTTACCCCAACCCGGTTAGAGGTAAGTTGAACATACCCTTCAGGGTTAACCACAGCGGGCCGGTGCAGGTAAGCATACATGACCTGAACGGCAGGCTTGTTGAAACCCTGCTCACCAACGGCCAGCACCAGGCAGGTACCTACCGCGTGGTGTGGGATGCCCGCGAGTACACAACAGGCATGTACCTGTGTAATGTGTTGACTAATGGCAAAGTAAAAAGCTATAGAATTCTGGTACGCCCTTAAGTACCCGAAGCACCGCATGTATCACAAAGGGCCACCCTCTTGCAGGGGTAGCCCTACTTTTTTGCACTGCGCTGGCTTAGAGGGCTACTTTGCTTGCTTAAACAGGGGCTTTCCTTGCAGGGCCTGCCGCCAGGTGGCGGTGGCCAGCAGGCCATACAGCCCGGCGGTAACCAGCGTAGCGGTGGTGTTTTGTAGCACATAAAAGGCCAGCTGGGGCAGCACCTGTAAGGCGTGCATGCCTATAAAGTGGGCCACCCGCAAATCGCCTACTGTTCTGCTCCACCCAACAACAAACAAATTAGAGTTGTCATTCACAGTGCCCACGCTGTGGCTCATGCGGCTGCCCATGGCAAAGCCCTGAAATGAAAACACCACGAATATCAGCAGGCCCAGCCTGATGCCCCACACATAATAACCAGGCAGGGTAGGGAATGCGTTTAAGGGCTGCGCAAAAAACAGCAGCGCCACATAGGCGGTATATAGCGTAACAAGGGTGGCGGCAATGCCCATGGCGGCATACAGTGCCCCATACACGGGCTTGCTTGTATTAAAATGAGAGGTTTGCCCCCTGCCAGCCTGCAAGGCTATGTACACCACCTCAAAGCCAAACAGCAGCAGCACCACCCAGTTAAAAGGTACCGTGTTAAAACCAGGCAAATAATGGCAATACCAGCCCATAGTCCATGAGTATGTACCTATTGAAGCGGCAAACTTAAACGGTTTGTACCAGGCATTAACCCCATACACCTGGGTATTGGTAAGCCTGGTTAGCAGCAAACATACACCAGCAAACACCAAGCAGGCCAGGCCAAAATAAAACAGCGTGGCATTGCGGGCCAGTAAATCATATATAAAGTTTACCATAGGTACTTGTGGGCATTGTTTAGCTCGTAACTTTGGGTACCTGCCTGTGTGGCAGGGCAGGCTGGTACACCTGCCTACAGGGGTAACAGCAGCGGGGGTATAATTGATTTCATCATTCAACCAAACACTAAACCAAACAGCACACCATGCACACCATTGGCATAATTGGGGGCATTGGCCCAGAGGCTACCATTGAGTACTACCAGCAGTTAATACAACAATACCGGGCGCAGCTCAACACCAGCCACTACCCTGAGTTTTTGGTGCTGAGCATTGACATGACCCAAATGCTGGGCTATGCCCTGAACAACCGGCTTACTGAGCTGGTGGCGTTTTTACAAAAAAAGGTGGCTGTATTAGAGGCCGCCGGTGCCAGCCATGTGGCCATGGCCTCAAACACGCCCCACCTGGTTTTTGATGCCCTGGCCAGCAAAGTAAACGTGCCCATGATTAGCATTGTTGAAGCCACCTGCCAGGCCATTAGCAGGGCAGGGGTAAGCAAGGTGGCCCTGCTGGGCACCAAGCCTACCATGAGCCAGGGCTTTTACCAGGCCGTGGGGCAGCGCCATGGCATTGAGCTGGTGGTGCCCGGTGAGGCCGAACAGGCCTACATTCATGACAAATACATGGGCGAGCTGGTGGTCAAAAACATTAACCCGGCTACCAGGCAGCGCCTTATTGATATTGTACTGGGCCTCAAGGCCCAGGCAGGCATACAGGGCGTTGTACTGGGCGGCACAGAGCTGCCTTTAATACTCAGCCAGGCCCACTTTGCCCACCTGCCAGTGTTTGACACCACCCAAATACATGTACAGGCCATTTTAAACCAACTGGTGGGTTAGCGCTGTGCTTACTCAGTCAGCACTGCCCCCATAAGTCAACCGGTGCTGGCAGGTCTGGTTAATGGTGCTGCCATTCAGCAAAATGGCATAGGCGTTGGCTGCTACACTATCGCCGCTGGCCAGGGTGCTAAAGCTGTTCAATGAGTAAGCCTATGCCCCTGTCAAATCAAGTGAAAAGCAGGTCACATCATTAGAGTCGCACGACCCTAAAACAATATTCACAAAAACAAACAATACAATCAGCAGTACTTTCTTCATGGTAGTAGCGGGTCTTGGGCAGAGAGGTTTTGGTTCAATTATTGGTAGTAACATACCAACACTCTAAGGTAAATGGCCTGGGCAAAGTTCAGGGTTGTTTCAATAAATTGAAGGCGCTGACTACTGCGTGTTAGGGTAAAGGTATCTTCAAAGTAGATATAAAGTTAATGATTTGGTTGTGCGCTTTATGGTCCATATATTCTTTTTAATAGCTGCATTGCCCGGCTTAGGCCTGGGTAACTAATTTGTTGTTGTTTTGCCTAACAAATATTGTCTATAAATACCAAAGTATACACCTTATTTGCAAAAAGCCAGCCTTAACTTAAGCAGTTTGCTTATGCAGCTTGGGCAATTTGTGTTTGTAGCTTGAAAGGTTTGCTTGTGCAGCTTAGTCAATTTGTCTTTGCAGCTTAGAAGGTTTGTTTGTGCAGCTTAAACAGTTTTGTTTTCAGTACACCAGCAATTTGGTTACCAGCAAACGGGCAAGTTGCCTGTCAGTACATGGTTAATTTACGTACCAAGACATGATCAAGGTACCTTTCTAT
>CAZXTW010000625.1:0-4330 GCA_964643525.1 uncultured Roseivirgaceae bacterium | reverse complement strand
TTGAGTTGATTTCTATTTCGCCTTTTGATAGCTCAAAAATTTTGTAGTAGTACTCAAACATGCGTTGGGCAAAGTACTTGTCATAATACTCCTGTATTTCAACATGTACCCAAACATACTCTTTGTTGCCGTTTTTCAGGGTAAATTCTATTAACCGGTCTACCTTCCGGTTGCTGCCATAGTCAGCAAACAGCTGTTTCAGGTCTTTGTCAAGAAACTTGGGGCTTACTGTGGCGTCAATTACTGCATATAATTCAGGTAAAAAATAGCGTACAAAATCAAAGGCAAAGTCTTCAGTTACGTTTTTCCAGAGGGTGTCATGGCCTAAAGGGTCAAGCTTGGTGTTTGTGGGCATATACAGGTTGTAAAGCGTTTGCAACAGTTAATATAATATATGTCTATGCAATTAGACAAGTACATTTATGCGCTCTGATACTTATGGTGCTGATTCTTTTCCGTTAATTGTTCAATACTGGTAAGGTATCGGGCGTCGGTGCATAAGCTGTTAAATGCAAATTCATTTTTGCAAGTCCTACCTTCATGATAGGTGCAATAAATGCAACTATGTTGCATTTAAGCAAATTGGGTTATATTTGTGACACTATTGGATTTGCATTTATGAATTCTGTTATGAAGAATCAATTTATAGGGTTTCACCTTGATTTTGTTGGGTTTAGTGCTTCGTTGCTTTGTGCTATTCATTGCGCCGCTTTGCCCTTTTTACTCACCATGGCACCCCTTGCCGGGCTGCGGTTTCTTGATAACCCGTGGATAGAATATGCCATTATTATTTTGAGCGTATTTATTGCTTCCAGAGCGCTCATACATAGCTACCTAAAGCACCATAAGAAGTTGTTGGCGTTGATTGTTGCCCTGGCTGGGTTTATACTTATTGGTACTGGCCAGTTATTGCATGTTGAGCATGCTGAGTGGCAGGAAGTTTTGTTTACTTCTGTTGGAGGAACGACGGTAGCCGTAGCTCATTTGATTAACTGGAGGCATATAAAGAAATCAAGAATAGAGTTTCCTGATTGTTTGTAAAGTTAAGGATCTTCGTAGAGATTTATTGTTGAACTTAGCCATTGCTAAAACTGAAGTTAAATGATTGCACTAAATTGCCTTATCAATCAATGTAAGCCACTTTTTATTATGATTGGGTTAATTACGCTATTGGTAGCCTGTAGTAGCGAAAAGGGGGTTGATGAAGATCTGCAAGCCGCTTTTAAAATACATAATGAGGCTATAAAGATTCGTCAGTTGTCAGAAGACCAACTGAATAAACTTGGGGCCAATTCAGATTCTTTGTTTATAGCAACTTACAAAAGTGATTTGGACTCTATCAGTCAGTTACTCAAAGCCTGGGATGAGCAACTGGTAGAAGTGCCTGGTTTTGAAGAAGCGCACGCCCACGCGGGGCATGACCATGACCATTCAGGGCATGATCACCACCATCATAACGAGGGGGCCGACCTGAGCCCGAAGCAACACCTTGAGGTGCAGCAGTATTTGTTGAAAGAAGTTAAGGGAATAGCAAGCCGTATTAACGAATTAGAGAAGAAATAGGCCTTGCCTTAAAGGTACTATTGGCTGTTTGATGTGAGGCAATTTATTAATAGTCAAGAACTTCTAGCTTGCTTGACCCAAACCTTAGGCGTTAGCCCGGTGTTTTTCTTGAAGAATTCGTTAAAGACTGATTTGGAATTAAAGCCACTTTCAAAGGCAATACCAAGTAGTGTTAAATGGTGGTTGTCAGGCTCAAGGGCCTTTTTTTGAAACTCTTCAAGGCGGTAGCCATTGATGAAGTCATTGAAGCTTTTACCCATTACCTCATTGAGAATTCTGGAGAGCTTGTTCGGGTGAATTTGTATTCTTTTTGCTAATTCTCGAATGCTTAAGTTGCCGTCAGTAAATACTTTTTCTTCTGTTAGGAGCTTGTTGAGTTGGCTGATGGTTGAGTCAATTTCATTCGAGTCTATTAAAGGTTGCTTTTTCTTTAGTATGGTTTGCCTGTGGGTGGCATCAGAGTGTTTGAATATTACTTTTAGCTGTTCTTGAAAGCGTGGATAGTGATGTAGTGGTTTTAGAAGTGGATCGACCTTGAGCAGGGTAAGAAGTGGCTCTTTGTGTTGTATGCCTTCATCTATCAGGTTGAAAGCATGTTCTGTTGTGCCCCCCAGGGCTTCAATATAGATGAGGAAGAAACGGACCCTTTCCTGGTTTTTTCCATTGAGTAATTGCCTAAGTTGGTGTATATGGTTTTGAATGGAAGGTTTGTCATTTGTGATGAGTGAAGCCAGTGCATTCATGATCATCTTTTCACTTTCGGCCCCTTCTACAGCCGGCATTTTGTCTAATCTGCGGTAGATTGGCTCAACATCATTTTGCCTGACTTTACTTAAGGAATAGATGGAATAGCCAACCAGGAAATAAGGGTCAAAGTTAAATGTGCGGTCAAAAAAATAGTCTGCCTGTTTAAAGTCATCAACCAGGTAATGGTAGTATGCCTGAAAGTAGTTGGTAAGTGGTGAAAGCGGGTCGATTTCCAGTGCCTTATCAATATGGTATTTGGCTTGAACCAGGTTGCCGTCTAATGATTGGTTAATAAATAGTTTTTGATGCGCTTCAGCATAGTTAGGGTTCAATTCAATGGCTTTGTATAAATAGCGATTGGCAGCAATGAAGTCCCAATCATAGTTTAAGCTATGCCAGCCCATTGAGTGGTAATATTGTGGTAACTGGTTGTCTAGTTCATAGCTTAGGTCGAGGTGTTTTTTGCCCAGGTGCAAGGCCTCTTGTGCAGGCATTAACCCGGCGGCGGCCATGGCGTTATAAGCATAGTGAATGTTTGCATGTGCCAGTGCAAAGTCAGGCTGTACGGTAACCACATCTTTGAATAATGCAATGGCTTTTTGCAGGTTTTCTCTGTTGAATTTTTGGAGCAGGTGGTTGGCTTTTAAAAACAACTCGTAAGCATTGAGGTTGCTGGTTGGGGCAGTAACTAACTGATTGTGGATTTTAAAGTGCCCACAGCTTTCACGGGTTTTATCAGCTACGAGAAGGCTGATCTCGTCCTGCAATGCAAAAATATCGTTTAGCTTTCTGTCAAAGTTTTCTGACCAAATGTGAAATCCGTTGTCTGTGCGAATAAGCTGTGTAGTTATTCGAACCTGCTCACCTACTTTCCGTACACTTCCCTCCAGCACAAGGGCAACACCTAATTCATTGCCAATGTGCCGAACATCTTTTTTTATTTTTTTGAAGGCAAATGTAGAGGTGCGTGCGGTTACTTTGAGTTCACCTATTTTACTCAAGGCATTGATGATCTCTTCGGTGATTCCATCGGAAAAGTACTCATTCTCAGAGTCTGAACTTAGGTTATCGAAGGGGAGTACAGCTATAGATTTCTGGTCGATCAAGCTAAGGGTTTGAATTATTTAACGAATATAAATGGCATAGTGCTGATGGCCAAATCTTAGTTAGGCGCATGAATAAACTGTTGATTCTATTGGAGGAGTTGACAAGCTTGGTTTTGATGGGTACTAATGCTTAACCTCTATTAATTATCAACTGTTGATTTATAGGTATTCTGCTGGGAATTTTTGTAGCATGGGCGGGTGATGGGGAATGCTGGAATGCATGGGTAATTACATGGGGACGCAGAAATTCTAAAGGCCTAATGTGTCTTTCAGCTCATTAACGATAGCTAAATCAATGGAGAATTCCTGGGCAATGGTTACGGGTTGACCACCAGCCTGAAGTGCTTTAATGATTTGCTTGCTGAGGTTGATGCCTTCGGCTTTTCCTTCAGCTTTTCCCTCAGCTTTTCCTCTTGCTTTACCTTCAGCCATTCCTTCTCTTCTGCCTTGTGCTTCACTTATTTCAGCAATCGTTTCGAACATTCCCATAGGCTTGTTTATTTCTTCTTCTTCTTTTGCCTCTTTATCAAAGTTACTGTAATTTTTAATTTCATCATAGATGAAATAGTCTCTTAAAAAACGTAATAGCACTGATATTTGTTCGTCGGGGTAGCCCAGATTGCGGAGCCTTTGCCGCATTTGGCGTTGCAGAGCAAACTTTTCTGCATCGCTGTTTTTCTTCATGTCTAAATATCGGCGTGCGGTTTCCATTATGAAGCCAAAAGGGTTGTTATCTTGTCGCAAGGCTTCAGGTTCATGGTCTAACAGCTTAAACGTATTGAAAGTGTAGTGCATTTTGGTGTTTGTGCTGCTTTTGATGACGTATTCACTGGGTTGAAAGCCTTTCTGGTTATCGGCCAGTATGGCTATTGAGTTGATTTCTATTTCGCCTTTTGATAGCTCAAAAATTTTGT
>CAZXTW010000624.1:0-4338 GCA_964643525.1 uncultured Roseivirgaceae bacterium | reverse complement strand
AGGCAATCTGCTCAGTACTAGAAAAAATAACAAATGGCGATTGCTCACATAAGCTACCGATTTGGATCAAAGTATTGTTGGCATTATTGAGGCGATACTGGTTTAGGCTTCTGTCAGCGCCAGGGTCACCCTCAAGCAGAAAAGCTGCTTCAAGACCTGTTTCGAGGCCAGTCAGTACAGAATCCTGGTACAAGGCCAGGGCACCGGTACTGAGGGCTGCATTCCATACCTGGAAGTTATCTATGCCACCATCCCAAATGAATGAGCCGCCAAGCGTGGTCTGAAAGCCTGACAGTTGCAGGGTGGCCGTAATTGGTGATAAAGTCAATGCCGTTGAATCAACCACCTGTTGGTTATTGTAGAGCCTTAACCAGGTGCCATCATAGGTCACCGCCACATGGTGCCACTGGCTTATGCCCAGTATGGCATTATCTTCTAACACAATTACCGAATCGATCATGAAAGTAAGAAAACCCTCATTGGTTGCCAGTGCATAGTGCAGGGTGCCACCACCAGCCTGCTGTTGCTGGTGGCTGATGATGGTACGGAAGCCCGACGACAGGTCAGGGTTTACCTCAGCCGCCAGGGTAAAGGTACTGCCCAGGGTAACAGGCTGGTCTACTGCATAATGTTGGTTACTGATCTCTAAAAATGCTTTGCACAGTTCCTGCCTGGCAGGGGCAACAGTTGCCGAGATAGGGGCCGGGCCGGCAAAGACAGCATAAAGCCCGTCGTCAAAGACTGGGGCGGTGATCAGGTTCAGGGTTGTGTCAACCGTACTGGGCAACGGCTGCCAAACATCATCATCATCAAGGAAGTACACCAGAAAGTCAGTTTCAGCATAAATGGCATTTTCAGGGTTGTACTGGATGGATAGGTTGCCCACAATGCTATCTTCCTGGATGCTGAGCATCACCAGCGGGCTCTGTACATTGTAGTCAACCGCTGTGTTAGGTGAAGTGCCAGGTATGGGGTAGTCAGTCGTGGCCAGGAATACATGGGTGTAGGTGTCAGCGCTTTCGAAAGCAAACAGCGTGCAGTCATGCATGAGCGTATCGGCCTGTTGCTGGTAGTTATAGTCAAGCCGCATCGTGTCACGGCCGTTCACGCCATAGTCAACCACAACGGCCACCTGCCCGTCGCCGCTCAACTGTGGGGTGAGCAGCTCTACCTCGGTAAGGCCGTCTACAAGCTCATAAGGTACTGCCTGGCTGTCAAGCTCAGCAGTAAGCACCCTGCCCGGGAGGCCGTCGATACTGAAGTCGGCAATGACCAGTATGGTATCTTCGACTACATTGTTGCGCCTGACCGGACCTGGCTTTTTGCCCAGCCAGCGCTTTTCAAGGCCTTCAGCTCCGGGGAATGGGGTCTTGTTCTTGTTCTTGTTTTTATTCTTGTTCTTATTTTTGGTTTTTACTTTGCCTTTACCCTTGTAAATGATGTTCTGTTGTGTGCTGCAATCAAAGTTAAATGGGGCTGGGTAATAGGCAGGATCAGTTAACGGCGTGTTTTTAAGAAAGTCATTGGGATCAAGCTTAACCCAAACCTGACAGTTACCAGAAGCCACTGTATTGGGGCAAATGAAGTTTTTGAGGCATTCTACCGGGTCGTCCCAGATGCCTACCGTTGGTGCTACCCAATACTTCTTTGCATTGGTTACTGATTCTTTTGCATTTGAGCCTTCAAAGTTCCCACCGTTATAATAAAATAGTTTATGCTCTTCCGTGACACCGTCAATGGTGATTTCCCTCGTCTCATTAAAAGCATAGGCGTCATTTTGAGGTAGGTCATTGAAATCATGAATAAAACTGAGGTCTGTTTTTGTAGTGGCGTAGAGCATTTTGTGTGATACCTGAGGTACACCGCCCATTAGCAACGTAACCTGCATCAGCGAAGCCAGTTGACCGCAATCGCCAAAGCCACTATTAAACCCGTCTAATAACCACCACATGAAGGCTCCCTCCGTGTTATAAAAACATGCAGAAGCCGCCGGATCGAAACTGATACCCCGTTCGTTAAAGTACTGATAGGCCTCAAATACTGCCTGTTCTTCAGGATTTAACTGATTTGACTGCCCTTTTACTATGCCCCCTACAGCATTGGCAGCCCATTCCATGCGTTTGGCAGTTTGCCTTACACCGAGAGGCGTGCCTGTTAAATTCATCCGGTTCAGTACCATCAAAAACTCATGCTCAGTGGTGGCCAGCCGGGTGGCCTGGGCGCTGGTGTTGTTGGTGGGCTTTACCTTCCAGATCAGCTTTTCAGTAAACACTCCGGTCTCGTCTTTCACATGCTCACTCCACGTGAGCTGGTCTAAGATGTTGGTGCCCCCCTTTAGGCTCACCTCTTTGTTCAGTATGTCTTTGGCGTCGCGCTCTACCTCCAGCTTTACCTTGATCGTCCTGCTCTGTGGCAGGCCCTTTACCACCAGCGTCGGCTTCATCACGCCTCTGGTCTGCCACGTCTGCGCTATCGGCTCGTTTACCTCTGGCCGTCCATCATAGGGGGCCTTGTCCTGCCACTCAGGGTAGGTAATGCTAAATGTGCCCACATCTTTGTACTGGTCCTGTTTGTAGCTTTGCTCTGGCCGGCCGTTTTTACTTAGCAGTGTTACGTCGGGCCCGCCAAAGTTCACATTGGCGAGCCGTACCTCTACCAGGTTCAGGTCTTCCTTGGCCTGAATGGCAGCACCTGTGACGAACTGCACCTCCAACTCAGCCGGCGTGGCGTTGGCCTTCGGCTTGATCGTGAAGTTGGTCCAGTCGGCCGTCACCACCACAGGCAGCTGCTCTGTGGCAGGCGTGCCCGGCTTCTCAAAGGTCAGTTGCCCTGCACTTGAAATGATGCGCCCCTGAATGAATGGAACCGGCGCATACTGGTAGCGAATGCGGCCCCTCAGCTCGGGCGTCGGGTCGTTCTCGTTGATTTTGTTAAACAGCACATCGTCGCGTTCATCACTGGTGTTGTTCAGCTCTATGATAATCCGCGGCCGCCAGTCGCATGGGTTGATAATGGCCGGGCCGGTCACCGTATTGTCAAAGTAGGTCTGTGGCAGCACCACACTGCCACCACGGCCGCCGCTGCCGCTGTTGTTGGCAAAAAACCACTGGTCGTCACCCATGCTCCTCGTGCTCTCTCCTGCTATCTGCACCACCGTGCTGCCCGCCGTGGCCACAATCTGCAACAGGCAGGTAGCCGCAGCAAAGCCTGCAAAGCCCGTAGGCTCTAACTGCGTGCGGTCATCATTGCGGTTACGGTTGCCTGGCCTGCGGTTAAAGGTGACGATATTGTTGGCCGCACCCTCGGGTAGCTTGACGCTTTGCAGGTATTTCGAAGGCAGGTCTTTCTCTGGCGCTACACCTGGCGTACGCAATACTTTGATGTGTGCCGAATTGGCCTTGGCCTCTTCGGCCCAGCCGTACAGGTCCAGATGCGTCAGTGCTGCATCTACCACCTCTAGAAAGATGGCCAGCACAATCAGGGCACCTGCCCCGCGGCCACCTTGTGTGCCCCGGCTGGCACTGGGGCTGCGGTAGGCACGCTCTAACAAACCCCGGTTGGTTTCTACCGTGCTTAGCGTCTGTACTGTGGTGCCGCCTATCACTAGCGCACCGGCGCCCAGGTTCATACTGTATAGCTCTTCACCAGCCGTGCTCTCGTACCACTCTACACCCATCTGCTGGTCTTTCAGCGCCTTGAGTGAGCCGCCCAATACCTGTAGGTTCACTGAGTTGTTTGAGTAGTAGGGGTCTAATAACGTAAACCGGTTCGGGTTGAAGCCGCTGACAGTCGGCATGCCCAGTATACCAAGCGGTGCACCAAACTCATGGCCGATGAGCCGCCCAGGCAAGGTAGGGTTAAAGCCTACCTGGTTGACCGCCGCTGAAAACAGCTGGTTGAAGTTCACTCCATCTGGCCCTTCGTCACGCGTAACCGTTTCCCTCAACTCTGAAAACCACTCCCGACGCTGGAAGTCTAACGCCCCAGGTACATTACCGTACACGTATTGCTCCAGCACCTGAAAGGTGAGGTTGCTTTGGCTCAGCTCCTGCAAATCACCAAGGATGCCCGAGCTCTTGTCTGAAAACTGGTTCCACTTGAAGAAGGCGAAGTTGTACCCCTCTTCTCGCCACTGGCTGGCGATGGCAGCCCCTTCTTCTGCCAGTACAAAGTCATGCACGTGCGCATCTACTGAACCCTGGTTGCTGCCAGGTACGTAAATTACTGTTTCTTTGCCTGCGTCATAATGCGCATTGCCATTGGCGTCGTGCGGGCTGTACTTCTCTACCGTGCCGTCACTGCCCATGAAGTACAGGCCATAGTCAAGTACGTCAATGG
>CAZXTW010000623.1:0-4340 GCA_964643525.1 uncultured Roseivirgaceae bacterium | reverse complement strand
CATTACGGGCCAACCCCACTGGCGGCACCACCCCTTATACCTACCTGTGGAGCAACGGTGCCACCACCCGCACCATTTCAAACCTGACTGCGGGCACCTACAGCGTAACCGTAACCGATGCCAACGGCTGCTCTATTTCAAGAAACCGCTCGCTGGGCCAGCCAGCCCTGCTGGTGGCTACGGCCAATATCTCGTCAGACTATAACGGGCAGCACATTAGCTGCCGTGGCGCTACTGACGGGCAAATTACAGTAAGCGTAACCGGGGGCAACAGCACCTTTACCTACAGCCTGAATGGGGGCACCCCACAGGCCAGCAATACCTTTAACGGCCTGGGGGCAGGTAGCTACACCATTACCGTAACTGATGACCAGGGCTGTACTGATACCGATGCCGTAACCCTGGTAGCCCCTGCGCAGCTAACAGGCAGTGCGGCTATCAGCTCAGACTACAACGGGCGCGACGTATCATGTGCCGGTGCCAGTGATGGCGCCATTCGGGTCACTGCCTCTGGGGGTACGGCACCTTATACCGTGAATGGCATTGGGCCCTTTACCGGCAGCCGCACCATTAGCAACCTGGCGGCAGGTACTTACCCCATTACCCTGCGCGATGCCAACAATTGCGAAATCAGCCTGCCGGCCATTACCATTACTGACCCGCCTGCGCTGGTGGCAGCAGCCATTAACATAGTTGATGCCACCTGCGGCCGCAACAACGGTACCGCACAGGCCAGTGCCAGTGGGGGTACCGCACCTTATACCTATAGCTGGACCAACTTTGAAGGCACCGAGGTAAGCACCACCACCAGCCTGACCGGTGGCATTGGCGGTACTTTTTATACTTTGACTGTAACTGATGCCAACGGCTGTACTGAAACTGATGTAGCCAATATTGGCATCATTGCGCCGCCCACCATTGACCTGGCATCTACCCCGGTGAGCTGTAAAGGCGATGCCGACGGTACAGCCACGGTTACCATTAATGATGGCACTGCCCCGTTTGATATTTTATGGAGCAATGGCCAGACTACGGCCACCGCCACCAACCTGCCAGAGGGCATTGCATCAGTTACCGTAACTGATGCCAACGGCTGCGACATTACCGATGCAATTCCTGTTGGGGCACCGCCTGCGCTGGCGCTGGTCTTAACTACTGAAGAGCCACCCTCGTGCCACGATGCTGCCGATGGCCGCTTGATAGTAACTGTTAGCGGTGGCAACGGCGGGTACAGCTACGCATGGACCAATGGCCCCACCACACGCAACAACCCCGGCCTGACCAGCGGCACCTATGGGCTTACCGTAACTGATGCCAAAGGCTGCGTGCTTGATACTGCCTTCACCCTGGTAGCCCCGGCACCGTTGACCTACAGCGTAATCAACACCACCGAGCCCCTGTGCTTTGGAGATGCCAACGGCAATATTACCATACAGCCTGCCGGTGGCACCCTGCCTTACACCGTAAACTGGGCCAACGGCCAAACGGGTAATACAGCCATTAAACTGACCGAAGGTACCTATGCCTTTACTGTTACTGACAACCAGGGCTGTACCATTAGCGATGATGTTACCATTGGCCAGCCCACTCAGTTAACGGCATCTGTAGCGGTAAGCACTGACTACAACGGCCGTGACATCAGCTGTTTTGGTGCTACTGACGGGGCCATTACCACCACCGCCAGCGGTGGCACCGGTACCTTAGAGTACTCAATTAACGGTGGGGGCACCTACCAGGCCAGCCCTGACTTTACCGGCCTGGGGGCAGGCACCTACACCATTACCGTGCGCGACCAGAACGGCTGTACCGTCACTGACAACGTTACCCTGAGCAGCCCCGACGAGATTACAGCCCTGATTAACTTCAGAACTAACTTCAATGGCTTCAACATTTCATGTGCGGGTGGCAATGATGGCGAAATTGGCATCCATACAGTTAGAGGGGGCACCGCCCCTTACCAGTTTTCTATCAACGGGGTAACCTTTAAAAGCGGCAACCGCTTTAGAGACCTCGCAGCAGGTACCTACACCTTTTATGTAAGAGATGTGAACGGCTGCCAGGTAGCCCTGGATCCAATAACTTTAGATGAACCACCTGCCCTGACAGTAGCCATTGTTGATACGGTAGCGGCTACCTGCGGCCTTGATAACGGCCAGGCCACTGCGGCAGCCAGTGGGGGAGTAGGCAGCTATACGTATGAGTGGAAAGACCAGGCCGACGTAACCGTAGGCAACACTGCCCAGCTGACCAACGCCGTGCCCGGCACCTTTTATACAGTAACCGTAACCGATGCCAACGGCTGTACCACTACAGAAGGGGTAAACATACCAGCCACACCATTGCTGCAACTTACCCCGGCCTTTACGCCGGTAAGTTGCAATGGCGGCACTGATGGCACGGCCACCATAACCGTAACCCAGGGCAAGGCACCGTATACCATCCTTTGGGAAAATGGCGCCTCTACCACAACCGTTACCGGCCTGGCTGCAGGTACAATCAGGGTTAACGTAACCGATGCTGATGGCTGCGCTGCCTCTATTTCTATTACTGTACCTGAGCCTGATGCAGTTGGCTTTACGGTAGTAACCCGCCAGGAACCTGCCTGCCATGATGCCACCAATGGTATTTTAGAGGTAGCAGGCACCGGTGGCAATGGTGGCTATACCTACCTGTGGGACGACGGCAGCACCAACGCCCGCCGTACTGGCCTGACCAGCGGCACCTATACCGTAACCATTACAGACAGCAAAGCATGCTCCTTGCAGGAGAGCCTTTTACTGGAAGCCCCTGAGGAAATAACAATTGCTGAAGCCGTCAACACCCAGCCCCTTTGCTTTGGCGATGCCAACGGCAGCCTGGGCGTTACCGTAACCGGCGGCACTGCCCCTTACACCTACTTATGGAGCGACGGCCAGACCACAGCCACGGCCACTGGCCTGGCTGCGGGCAGCTATACCGTAACCGTAACCGATGCCAACGGATGCACCTTGCAGGAGGGGCTTTTATTAGAACAGCCCACACAGCTGGCCGCAGCCACAACCATTACCACAGATTATAACGGACAGGATATTTCATGCCCAGGCGCGGCAGATGGTGCTATGGCCGTGAATGCTACGGGAGGTACCGCGCCCTACCAGTATGCCCTTAACGGCGGCACCCTGCAGGCAGGTAATACCTTTACCGGCCTGACCGCAGGCAGCTACACCATTACCATACAAGATGCCAACAGCTGCACCATAACCAACAACGTTACCCTGGTTAGCCCAGATACAATCACGGCCAGGATCAACTTCAGATCTGACTTTAACGGCTACAACATCTCTTGTGCCGGGGCCAATGATGGTGAAATTGGCATCCATACCGTAAGGGGCGGCACCGCACCTTACCAGTTCTCAATTGACGGGGTTAACTTCAAAAGCGGCAACCGCTTCAACAACCTGGCAGCAGGCACCTACACCGTTACCATCAGAGACGCCAACAACTGCCTGGCCACCCTGGCACCATTTACCTTAACTGAACCACCAGTACTTGCTGTAGTGGCCACCGGCCTGGTTAATGCTACCTGTGGGCTAGACAATGGAGCGGCCACCGCCACGGTAACAGGCGGTACCGCCCCCTACACCTACAGCTGGCTCAATGCGGCCAGCACCCAGATTGGTACTGACAGCACCCTGACCGGTTTGGCCGGAGGCACCTTTTATACCATTAATATTACTGATGCCAATGGCTGTACGGCCAGCACCGTGGCCAATATTGCCATCAGCCCGGTGCCAACAGCAGCACTGGCCTTTACCCCGGTAAGCTGTAACGGCGGGGCCGATGGTACGGCCACCGTTACCGTAAGCGGAGGCCGTGCACCGTTTACTTACCTGTGGAACAATGGCGATACCACCGCCACAGCTACCAGCCTGCCAGCAGGCAACGCCTCAGTTACCGTAACTGATGCCGACGGCTGCACTGCCTCAGGCCTGATTGCCGTGACCCAGCCCACAGCCATTACTTTTGCCAGCCTTGACGGCACAGCCCCCTCATGCTTTGGCGGGGCCGACGGGTCAGTTACCGCGGCCGCCACCGGTGGTAACGGCGGGTATACCTACACCTGGGCTGATGGGCCCACGGGCAGCAGCAGAACTGGCCTGGCCGCAGGTACCTATACCGTGACAGCTACTGACAGCAAGGGCTGCACCGTTACTGACAGCATTACCCTAACAGCACCCAATGCACTGGCTTTTGCCGTGACTGATACCCAGCAGCCCACCTGCTTTGGCTTTACCAACGGCAGCGCAACCATTGCCATTAGCGGCGGCAGAAGCGGAAGCAGCAACAGCGATTGGATTTCC
>CAZXTW010000622.1:0-4352 GCA_964643525.1 uncultured Roseivirgaceae bacterium | reverse complement strand
GGGTAAAGCCGCCCCTGAGGTAAATGCCAGCGCCCAGGCCCTGATAGTCAACATTGCTGTAGTATGAACGAAACCTGGGGTAGTAGGCATCGTTTTGTTTGCTGCGTTTGTGGCTTTTGTATACAAAGCTGCCTTCTACCTGGCCAGGAAACATGCCCTTGTAGGTAAGCTTGGCTTTTTCGGCAGCCAGGTAGGGCTTGTTCACATCAAGCTGGTAGCGCGTTAAGGTGCAAAACACTGAGTCGGCACTGAGGTGGGCCCCCTCAAAGTTCATGGTACCCCCCTCGCCCTGAAAGTTCTGGGTTAAGATAATGTATTTGCCAGCGGTGTTTTTAATGGTGGCGGTATCAAAGGTACTGGCAAAGGTAAGGTCAGTTTTGGTAAAGGTAATGATGGGGCCTGTGGGTGGCAGGTACTCTTCCTGTAAAAAGAGGTACTCCTGCAGGGCCTGGTCTTCATTGATGTCAGCATAGGGTTCTTCATCGCCCCATTCTCCTTCGGGTGTGTCGTTGCCGTCACCCCAGGCATCGGCGGGCTCGTCGTCCCAGCCGCTGCCGCTGTTCCATGTGTCAGAGGGGTCGGTATCCCAATCACTGCCCCAGGGGTCTTCTTCCTCTTCAGGGGCTTCGTCGGGCACATCATCCCAGCCGCCGCCTTCATCAACGTCAGTATTGGCAGTGGGCTCATCTTCTTCAACATAAACCGCTACTTCAGGGGCTATGAATTCAAACTTATAGTCGTTGTTGCTGTATTGCAGCTGGTTAAAGTTGGCATAGTAAATGGCCTGGTTGCCAAAGAATGACTTAACAGCAATGAAGTAGTTGTGCACTTGTTTGTTGCTGGGGTAAGCATCAATTACCTGGCGGCTTACAGCAAAATACTCATCAAGTTTGGTACTGCTTAGCTGGGCTACGTTTTTGGCATACACAATGGCGGCAAAGAAGTTGCCCATTTCTGGTAAAAAGTGAAACTTTCTTTTGCGCAGGTCAAGGGCCATGGCAATGATGGCCTTTTTCTGTTCATTACCAAAGGCGCCTTCGTTCCAGAGCAGTTCAAATTCTGACCCTACTGAATCGGCCTGTACATTGTGCGTAGCTTCAAGCACGTAGCGTACCTGGGTGCCAAAGCTGTCAATGCTGTCATACAATTCATAATGGTTGTGCTGGGCAAAGGCAGTAGTGCCCACCAACATCATAACACAAATACTGAGAAGAGTTACGGCTTTCATGATCGCTTATTTTAGGGCATTACGGCATGCCACTAACCTGTTTGAGTATTGACCAAGTGCAAACATGCCCATTGCTGGTGCGCAGTTTGGTTGATGACAGTAAGGCCATGTTGTTGGGCCTTCTGGGTAATTGCAGGGATATCTGCCTCGTAAAACCCGCTTAGTAGCAGGTTGCCTTGTTCTGCTGTAAGTAAACGCTGGTAGTGTTGTATTTCATGCAGCAACACATTGCGGTTAATGTTGGCCAATATGATATGAAATAAGCCTTGTGGGTTTACCTCGCTGACTGTGCCTTTCATTACCTGCACCACCACTTTGTTAAGTTCGCAATTTTCTGCGGTATTTTCTACAGCCCACTCGTCAATATCGTTGGCCACTACTTCAGCGGCTCCTTTCATGGCGGCCAGTATGGCCAGTATGCCTGTGCCGCAGCCTGCATCAAGCACCCTTTTTTGTTGGCACTCAAGGCCAAGAACGGCCTTAAGCATTAACAGGGTGGTGGCATGGTGACCCGTGCCAAACGACATTTTAGGGTTTACAATGATGTCATATTGAAAACCGGGCTGCTTTTCGTGAAAGGTAGCCCGTACCATTAAGCGCTGGTCAACCAGAATGGGCTGGTAGTTTTTTTCCCATTCGTGGTTCCAGTTAATTTTTTGAACTAATGAGGTGGTGTAGGTTATGGGCCCCAGGCCCTGATACCGGTTGATGACCTCATTAACGAGATTCTGGTCAAAACGGTTTTGCTCAATGTATGCTTCAAAGCCCTGGTCGTTTTCTAAAAAAGCGTCATAGCCCAGCTCGGCCAGTTCGGCCATGAGTATTTCGGCCATTGCAGGGGCTACTTGTACGTGTATGGTAATGAATTGCTGGGCACTCACGGGCGGTTGGGGTTAGTTACAACCTGCAAACGAAGCAGTATCAATAAAATAAACGGTAAAATGGGCCTGGTACCGCTCTTCAGTAAAATACACCCTGAAGTCGGCCAGTTCAAAGCTTTCGCAAAAAAACCAAACGCCTTCGCGGTCAGCAAAGAGGCTGTTTTCTTCTTCAAAGATTTTTACATCGGCAAAAGCTTCAGAGCTTTCTTCATAGATGATGAAATCGGCCCTGACGGGGTTATCAACAATATACACCTGGCCAAATAGTTTGCAGTATTTGTTGTTTTGCTGTGCACTGGCGGCCAGTGCACAGCAGGTAAATACTACCAGTAGGGTAAGCAATTGAATTGCCTTCATAGGGTATTATAAAGCTAGTATGATGTCAATAAAGTCTCTGGCCTTTAATGAGGCCCCACCAATCAGGCCGCCATCAACGTCAGCACCAGCAAATATTTCTTTGGCGTTGCCGGGCTTGCAGCTACCGCCATACAGTATGCTTACCTGGCTGGCTACGTCATGGCCGTATTGTGTTGCCAGGTGGCTGCGCAGGTGCTGGTGCATTTGCTGCGCCTGCTGGGCGGTGGCGGTTTTGCCTGTGCCAATGGCCCAAATGGGCTCGTAGGCCAGCACTACCTGCGTAATTTGCTCGCTGCTTAGGTGAAAGAGGCTATCAGTAAGCTGCTGCGCCACAAACTGGTTTTGTGTGCCTGCTTCTCTGATATCAAGCGATTCACCACAGCAGAATATTGGGGTAAGGCCATTGGCCAGCACCGCATCTGTTTTGGTAGCCAGCAGCTGATCAGTCTCGCCAAAGTATTCTCTGCGCTCACTATGCCCGATTATAACGAATTGCGCGCCCAATGATTTTAACATGGGGGCAGATATTTCGCCTGTGTAGGCACCTGATGCTGCCTGGTGGCAGTTTTGGGCACCCAGGTGCACGTTTTTACTACCTGTTATGTTTTGAGCTACCGGCAGCAGAAACGGGAAAGGAGGTGCCACTACTATGGTGGCATTGTTTTGTACTTCGGCACTGGCCAGCTGGGCAATGGCCTGTGACAGCTCCTGGGCCGCAGGCAAGTCGTTGTTCATCTTCCAGTTGCCAGCTACAATTTTTCTTCTCATGGTTATTACCTTATTGCTTTAGTGTGATTATGGTATAGTGTGTAGGATGTGTTTGGCTTTAGGGTGCTTTAGCTTTGTTCTAAAAGCTTAGGTTTGAGGTACTGGGCGGTATATGATTTACTGTTTGCCACCATTTGGGCTGGCGTGCCTTCAAAGCATATTTGCCCGCCACCCATGCCACCTTCGGGGCCCAGGTCGATGATCCAATCGGCACACTTAATTACTTCAAGGTTGTGCTCAATAATGATGACTGAGTTGCCCTGCTCAATGAGGGCGTTGATGGCATCAAGCAGCTTTTTTATGTCGTGAAAGTGCAGGCCGGTGGTGGGCTCGTCAAATATAAATAAGATGTGTTCATTACGGGCGCCACTGGCATTGATGCCTTTGCCCAGAAAAGAGGCCAGCTTTACCCTTTGGGCCTCGCCACCACTGAGGGAGTTTGACGACTGCCCCAGCTTGATATAACCCAGGCCAACATCGTAAAGTGGGCGCAACCTGTTGAGGATGCCGGTTTCACTTTTAAAAAACTCAAGGCTTTCTTCAATGGTCAGGTCAAGGATATCAGCAATGCTTTTGTCTTTGTATTTAATTTCAAGCACTTCACTTTTGAATCGTTTGCCTTTGCAGCTTTCGCAGGTAAGCAGGATATCTGCCATGAACTGCATTTCAATTTTAACGGTACCTTCGCCACTGCATACCTCGCACCGGCCCCCATCAACATTAAATGAAAAGTGGGCTGGCTTGTAGCCACGTTGTTTGGCCAGGGGCTGCTCTGCAAAGAGCTGCCTGATGGCATCGTAGGCCTTAACGTAGGTAACCGGGTTTGAGCGTGACGATTTGCCTATTGGGTTCTGGTCAATAAACTCTAACCGTTCTATTTTTTTATAGTCGCCATCAAGCGTATCCATTTTGCCAGTGGCTTCACTTACAGTGCCCAACAGTTTGCCAATGGCCGGGTATAAAACCCTTTTTACCAGAGTAGATTTACCCGAGCCACTAACGCCCGTAATGACGGTAAGTACGCCCAGGGGCAGGTTAACTGTCAGGTTTTTCAGGTTGTTTTCTCTAACGCCTTTTAGCGTAAAGTGGCCAATAGGCGGGCGGGTGTTTGCCGGAAT
>CAZXTW010000621.1:0-4367 GCA_964643525.1 uncultured Roseivirgaceae bacterium | reverse complement strand
GTCATATCCCCAACCTGGGTAACCAAAACCACCCTCAACGGGGTTGCCCAATGCAAAACTGCCTGCCGTATGTTAACTTAATGCCCTGATCCGTTGCCTTACTTACCATGCTACCAAAGCCCCTTACAATCAACACCCTGCTTAACAAGCGCCTTACACTGCACATAGTGTTTTGGGTAATCTACTTTGTGTACCGGGTGTTTCAATATGGCAATGTGGTCAACACCTATGAAAACACCCTGATAGTGCAAATACTTGAACTGGGCCTTAAAATACCGCTGGTTTACTTTAACCTGTACGTATTAATGCCCTCACTGCTAAAAAAGCGTAAGTTCTTTAATTATGCACTGGCCCTGCTGGTAACGCTTATGGTGGCTGGTTTTATATGGCTGTTTATGGTGCGGGGTTTTATTGAATTGGGCATTTACCACCCAAAAACTGCAGGGCATATTATGAAAATACCCTATTGGTCAACCCGCACCTGGAATTTAGGCGTGGTGGTGTTGCTTACCGGGGTATTGAAAGTAGCCAAAGATGCATACCTGAACCAACAGATAAACCAGGCCCTGGCTCGTGAAAAGTTAGAAAACGAGCTGAAGTTCCTCAAAGCACAGGTCAACCCACACTTTTTTTTTAACACCCTGAATAACCTTTATGCGTTGGCCCTGGTACAATCAAAACAAACAGCCCCTATGCTGCTAAAGCTCTCTGGGTTAATGCGCTATATGCTGTACGACACGGCAGACAGACTGGTGCCATTAAAGAAAGAGGTAGATTTTATGTTAGATTATATTTCGTTAGAGCAACTGCGGTTTGGCAATGAGTTAACGCTTACATTTAACCGGCCCAACCCTTTGCCTGCCCATGAGGTGGCCCCCATGCTGTTTGTACCCCTGCTTGAAAATGCATTTAAGTATTGTCAGGGCCCAGATAATGCCCCCTGTTATATTGACATAGCCCTTAACTACCAGCAAAACAGCCTGTTGTTTAGTGTAGTGAATAGTGTAGGGCAGCTTGGCAACACCACCAGCCAGCCCCAGCGCAGTGGCATAGGCCTGAAAAATGTACAACGCAGGCTTGAGTTGCTATACCCCAAGCGGCATACCTTAACCATACAACACGACGAGACGAGTTTTGAGGTGAGCCTGCAACTTGATACCCAAACCCATTGACATATGCACCCTATTACCTGTACTTTGTATTAAATATACTTGCCCTATGACACAGCCCATTCGTTGTTTGCTGGTAGATGATGAACCGCTTGCCTTGCAGGTAATTGAAAACTACGCCAGCCGCATTGAGGGCCTGCAGGTGGTAGGCAGCTGCCGCAGTGCCCTTGCTGCCCATGAAATGCTGCAACGCCACGCAGTTGATGCTTTATTTCTTGACATACAAATGCCCATGCTTACCGGCATGCACTTTATTAAAAGCCTGCCCAACCCACCCAAAGTAATTTTTACCACTGCCTTTAGTGAGTATGCGGTAGAAAGCTATGAGATTGACGCGGTAGATTACCTGATAAAGCCCATTAGCTTTGAGCGTTTTTTTAAGGCCTACACCAAACTGCAAACAGCCCTGGGCCTAACACATAGCCAAACACATAGCCACCTGCCGCCGCCCCAGGCAGCCATACCCCCAAGCACCTATGAGCCTTTTTTATATGTAAAGGCCGATAAAAAAACGTACCGCCTGCTGCACAAAGAAATTCTGTTTATTGAAAGCCTTGACGACCATGTGGTGGTACATACCCAAACCGATGCCATACAATGCTACCAGAACATTAGCCACTTCCAGCAACAGCTGCCAGAGCCTGGTTTTTTGCGCATACACCGGGCTTACCTTATTGCCATAGCCCATGTACGGGCATTTACCGCCACCACTGTTGAAATTGGCAGCCACCAGCTGCCCATAGGCCGTACCTATAAAGAAAAATCGCTGAGTGCCCTGAGCCAGCAATAACTCCCACCCTACAGCCGTTGCCGTAGCGCAACCTGCCAAAACCCCAGAAAAAACAGCCATAACAGTAGGCTATGAAAAGCCTGCCCTGCCACTTACGTGTATACACTTAACTAACCGGTGAGCAGCCGTAGTTCTAAAACTCAAAATAAATACACGATGAAAACCAGTAAACTAATTGCTACGGCAGCCTTGCTTGTGGCTGCCTTTGCCTTAAGCACTGCCACAGAGGCTAAACCAAAGAAAAACAGCTTAAAAGGGGCATTCTGGACGGTTAAAACCAACATCATTACCCAAGACCATACCCTGGTACGGTTTTATGATGCTAACGACCAGATTATGCATGAAGAAACCCTGGCAGGCACCCACGTAGAGCTTAACAAAAAAAGCATCAGGAAGCTCAATAAGGCCTTAAAAAAGTTCATGAAGCAGCAAAGTAACGCCCAGGGCAATGAGGCCACCGCTGGCTTTACTGTTGACGAGTATTTATAACCGAAAGGTTAAATCAATAGATTGCATAGGTCAGGGCCTTACCCATGGTTTGGCCCTGATTATTTACTAACTGCCTTGAGGGTACGCATTAACTTATTGGCAAACATAAAGTCCTGCAGCTCTTCACACTCGGTATGAATAATCTCATCACTGTTGCCCTCCCACAGCTTTAGCCCCTGGTACATAAACATAATGTACTCGCCAATTTCCATTACCGAGTTCATATCATGCGTAACCACAATAGTGGTTATCTGGTACTCTTCAGTAATCTCGGCAATCAGGTTATCAATCCTGATCGAAGTTTGTGGGTCCAGGCCTGAGTTGGGCTCATCGCAAAACAGATAGCGGCTATTGTTTACAATGGCCCTGGCAATGCCTACGCGCTTTTTCATACCACCGCTAATCTCTGAAGGCATTTTTTTATTGGCCCCCTCAAGGCCTACCCGCTTCAGGCAAAAGTTTACCCGGTCAAGCTTTTCGTCCATAGGCATGCGTGTCAGTACATTCAGGGGGAACATAATGTTCTGTTCTACATTCTTTGAATCAAACAATGCCCCGCCCTGAAACAGCATGCCAATTTCACGGCGTACCTCGGTCTTTAACTTTCGGTTGGCTTTGGTAAACTCGCGCTGGTCGTAATACACATGGCCATGGTCAGGCATAACCAGCCCTACAATACACTTTAACAACACGCTTTTGCCAGTGCCACTGGCCCCAATAATCAGGTTGCAGCGGCCCTGTTCAAAAGTGCTGTCAATGCCTTTGAGCACCTCCTTACCTGCAAATGATTTTTTAATGTCTTTAATCTCTATCATCACACCCCAAGCATCACATTGGTTAACACATAATCGGCCAACAAAACGGCAATACAGCTGTTGGTCACCGCTTTGGTACTGGCCTGGCCTACCTCTAAGGCACCGCCACTGGTATAATACCCCTGAAAGGCCGAAATGCTGGCTATCAAAAACGCAAACACCACTGCCTTTACCAAAGCATAGGTTACGTAAAAGGGAATAAACTCATACTGAATGCCATAAATATACTCTTCAGGGGTGGTAATTTGCCCAACCACACTGGCTACGTAGCCCCCGCCAATTGCCAGGCCCATAGCCAGCATCACCAGTAAGGGGTAGGTAAACACCGCAGCAGCCACCTTGGGCAGCACCAGGTAAGAGGCACTGTTAATGCCCATAATTTCCAACGCATCAATTTGCTCAGTAATGCGCATGGTGCCCAGCTCGCCTGCAATATTTGAGCCTACCTTACCAGCCAGCACAATGGCCGTAACCGTAGGGGCCAGCTCAAGTATGGTTGAGTCGCGCACCACCAATGAAATAATATAATTAGGTATTAGCGGGCTAATCAGGTTAATGGCCGTTTGCACGGCTGTTACCGCCCCAATAAAAACCGATACAATCACCACAATAAACAATGAGTTGTTGCCTATTTTGATGCTCTCATCAACGAATAATGACAAGTAAGTACGGAAGCGCTCACGCCGCACAAACAGGGTACCTAAAAATAAAATGTATTTACCCAGTCGCTTCATCTGCTAGTTTGCTGCTGTTAATATTACTTAACCACCACGAATGGCGGCAAATCATTAACGGCGACCAATCTATTGATTATATTTCGAAAAAATAAAGAAACCGTTTAAAAAGCAACAACATGAATAAACTGGCAGTAGTCACCGCGGGCAGCCGCGGCATAGGCAAGGCCATAGTGATGCGTTTGGCACAGGCCGGGTTTGACGTAGCCACCTGTAGCCGTAGCGAAGAGAAGCTACAACAACTGCAGCAAGAAGTACAAACTGCCTACCCCAGCGCCACTATATACATTAAACCAACTGATATGGCTGATAAAGCCCAGGTTGATGCCTTTACTGACTTTGTAAAAGCCCTGGAACGCCCCGTTGAACT
>CAZXTW010000620.1:0-4377 GCA_964643525.1 uncultured Roseivirgaceae bacterium | reverse complement strand
GGCAACAAAAAAGTGGCGTAGCGGTTAATGTACTTATGCGCGTAAAAGCCCCAGCGCATGCCCGGCCGGGCAGGGTGGCTACTGCCCTGCTGGTGTGGCCACACCAGCAGGGCCACACACAGCAAAACGGCCACCAAGGCCCTGGCCAGTAGGTGGTTGGCGGGTTGTATAAAGGTCTGTTTCAATGATTTAGGGGTGGTAATTCATAGCAATGCTTTGGAAATCAAAATAATAGTTATACCTTTGCATTCCAAAATTTTAGATCAGGAATAGATATATATATTTCGTATGGCACACCACAAGTCGGCATTAAAGCGGATACGGTCAAGCGAGGCTAAGAGGTTAAGAAACCGCTATCAGCACAAAACTACCCGTACTTTTGTAAGAAGATTGCGGAAAACCACCAACAAAGCTGAGGCGGAAGAATTATTTAGCAAAGTAGCAAGCATGCTTGACAAGCTGGCGAAGAGAAACATCATTCACAAAAACAAGGCGGCCAACAACAAATCAAAATTGGCTAAGTATGTGAACAGCCTTGCTTAAGTGAATATTTACATGATGAAATAATATGGAGCCAATTCTTGAAAAAGAATTGGCTTTTTTACCTTTGGGTATGGAGCAAATAAATGAAGTGCCCAACCTTACCATTAGAGATTGGCCTGAAGACGACCGCCCCCGCGAGAAGATGCTGGCCAAAGGCATTGGTGTACTGACAGATGCCGAGCTGATAGGCATTTTGTTGCGCATGGGCACCAAAGCCTTAAGCGCTGTTGACCTGGCCAAAGTCATATTAAAAACTGCCGGTGATGACCTGAACGAACTGGCTAAGTTAAATGTAACCGACCTGCAAAAAATTAAAGGAGTGGGCGAGGCCAAAGCCATTACCATTATAGCTGCCCTTGAGCTGGGGCGCCGCCGCAAAGCCAGTGCCATGCAGGAAAGGCCCCATATAACCAGCGCCGCCGATGTGTACTTTTTAATGATGCCCCACCTGCTTGACCAGCGCTATGAACAGTTTTGGGTGCTGATGATGAACAACGCCGGCCGTGTAATTACCAAAAAAATGGTGAGTACGGGCGGCGTAGCCAGCACCACGGTAGACCCCAAGGTGATATTCAGGCATGCTTTTGAGGCCAATGCCAGCGGCCTTATTATGGTGCACAACCACCCCTCGGGCAACAAACGCCCCAGCAAACAGGATGTAATACTAACCGAAAAGGTGCGGCAGGCAGGCAGCCATTTAGATTTGCCCCTGCTTGACCACCTGATTTTTACTGACCAGGGCTATTATAGCTTTGCTGATGAAGACCTGCTATGAAAAAAATACGCATTGTTATATTAATTATGGTGGTGGTTACCGTAGCTGCCACCATAATGTATACCGTAAATGAAACCGGTGGTGAAGAAGGCTACCTGACACAAATAAACCGTGCCCGCCAGGAAAAGATAAACTTTTTGCGCGCGGCAGATGACTCGCCCTTTCAAACTGAAGGCGCCCTGCCGTACCGCAACCCGATATATTATGAAACTGATAGCCGCTACCGCGTACGGGCCACCCTTACCAAAAATACCATTAAAGAACCCTTTGCCCTGGGCAATACAGGCGGCCAGCAAGAGCAGTTTTTTATTTATGGCTATGCTGATTTTACCCTTGACGGCCAGCCCTGCCGCCTGATGCTGCTGGACCCGTTGGATAATGACGACCCCGATTATTTGTTTTTGCCTTTTGCAGATGCCACCTCGGGCAAAGAAACCTATGGCAGTGGCCGCTTTCTTGATTTACGCAAGCCCAAAACGGGCAGCACCATAGTGGTAGATTTTAACCTGGCCTACAACCCTTACTGCGCTTACAACGAAACCTTTATTTGCCCGCTGCCACCAAGCCGCAATGTGCTGAGCGTAGCCATTAACGCCGGCGAGAAAAACTTTGGTAAGTAGGCTGAAACTGCCCGCGCCCTGAAGGGCTTTATGGGGTAAATCATTATTTTTGCCACCTTAATTGAATGCAGGCATTGTTTAAGGCGTGCCATGCGCCTGCCAAAGCGTGCCTGTATAATAAATAAGAGTATATGAAAGTATCGTACCGCTGGTTGCAACAGTACCTGCCCATTACACAAAATGCCGAGGCCCTGGCGGCCCTGCTCACTGATACTGGCCTTGAAGTGGAAGGTGTAGAGACGTTTTTGCCTGTTGAAGGCGGCCTTGAGGGCCTGGTAATTGGCCAGGTAGTAACCTGTGGCAAGCACCCTGGGGCCGATAAGCTGAGCGTAACCACGGTAGATGCCGGCCAGGGCGAGCCCCTGCCCATAGTATGCGGGGCACCCAATGTGGCCGCAGGGCAAAAAGTGGTGGTAGCCACCGTTGGCACTACCCTGTACCCCACCGAAGGAGACCCCTTTAAGATTAAGAAGTCAAAAATAAGGGGAGAAGCCTCGCAGGGTATGATTTGCGCCGAAGATGAGATTGGCCTGGGCACCAGCCACGACGGCATAATGGTGCTTGATACTGACCTGCCCAACGGCACCCCTGCGGCTACCTATTTTAATTTAGAGCCCGACCAGGTGATAGAAATAGGGCTTACGCCCAACCGCAGCGATGCTACCTCGCACTATGGCGTATGTCGTGACATAGGGGCTGTATTGCGGCAGCGCCCCGCACTGCCCAGTGTTGCTGCCTTTGCCGTGCACAACAACAAACTGCCTATCACGATTACAGTAGCAGATGCCGCTGCCTGCCCCCGCTACTGTGGCGTAAGCCTGACAAATGTGAAGGTGCAGCCCTCGCCCGACTGGCTAAAGCAGCGCCTCATGGCCATAGGCCTGCAGCCAATTAATAATATTGTAGATATTACCAATTATGTGCTGCACGAAACCGGGCAACCCCTGCATGCCTTTGATGCGGCTAAAATAGGGCAGCAGGCCATACGGGTAAAGCAACTGCCAGCAGGTACGCCCTTTGTAACCCTTGATGGCAAAGAGCGCAAACTGGCCGGCACTGATTTGATGATATGCGATGGCAACGACGCACCCCTGTGCATTGCTGGTGTTTTTGGTGGCGAGGGCAGTGGCGTAACTGAGCAAACTACTGCCGTGTTTTTAGAGTGCGCCTATTTTGATGCTGGCCACGTACGCAAAACAGCCCAGCACCATGGCTTAAAAACCGATGCCTCGTTTAGGTACGAGCGGGGCACCGACCCTGAAATGCCCCTGTACGCGCTGCGCCGCGCCGCCTTGCTGATGCAGGAACTGGCCGAAGCCGAGGTAAGCAGTGAGGTGACAGACCTTTACCCTGAGCCCGTGCCCCAGCCCAGGGTGCCTGTGCTGTACAGGCATGTAAACCGACTGATTGGCAAGGAGCTGGATAAGGCACTGATACATGAGATTTTAGATTACCTAGAAATAAACGCTGAAGACCGCACTGATGAGGGCTTTACAGCAGTGGTGCCTACCTACCGGGTAGACGTGCTGCGCGAAGCCGACGTGATTGAGGAGGTACTGCGCATTTATGGCTACAACCAGGTGGAGCTTGACGCCCACTTTGGGGCCAGCTATTTGGCTGATTTTGCTGAGCCAAACCCTGATAAGGTGCGGGCCCGTGTGGCCGAGATGCTGGCCGCCAATGGCTACTATGAGGTAATGACCAACTCACTTACTAACCCAGCCTATGTGGCCAACAGCCCCGACCTTGACGCTGCACAGAATGTGGTGATCTTAAACAAGCTAAGTGAAGAGTTGGAGGTAATGCGCCAGAGCCTGTTACACAATGGCCTTGAAGTGCTGGCACATAACCTGAACAGAAAGCAGAAAGACCTGGCCCTGTTTGAGTTTGGTAAGGTGTACCAAAAAGCAGAGGCAGGCTACCCCGAAGAAGAACGGCTGGCTATATGGCTTACTGGCCTGCGCGAGCCTGAGAGCTGGTTGGGCACTGCAGAGCCAGTGACGTTTTATGACCTTTCGTATACCATTGAAAAGGTGTTTGGCCGTTTGCAGCTGGCTGGGGTTACACAAGCTGAAGCCCAATCAGGTATTTTTGATTATGGCCTTACCTACAGCAACAGGCAAGGCGTGTTGGGCCACGCTGGCCAGCTAAGCCAGGCCACCCTGAAGCAGTTTGGCATACAGGTGCCTGTTTTTTATGCTGAAGTGCACTGGAGCACAGCATTTAATGCTATGGCCACACTGGCCCGCACCGAAGGGATATCAAAATACCCTGAGGTAAAGCGGGACCTGTCATTGGTATTAGACAAGCATATTAGCTATGGCCAGGTTGAAGCTGTAGTAAAAAGCAAAGAGTTTGCCCGCATTGTTAAAGATACAGCCGTTTTTGATGTGTATGAGGGCGATAAGCTGGAAGCAGGCAAGAAGGCCTATGCCCTGA
>CAZXTW010000619.1:0-4382 GCA_964643525.1 uncultured Roseivirgaceae bacterium | reverse complement strand
AGGTTCTGATCTAAAACCTTGAAGGTTCTTGTCTAAAACCTTGAAGGTTCTTGTCTAAAACCTTGAAGGTTCTTGTCTAAAACCTTGAAGGTTCTTATCGTAAACCTTGAAGGTTCTTGTCGTAAACCTTGAAGGTTTTTGTCATAAACCTTAAAGGTTATTGTCGTAAACCTTCAAGGTTTTAGAGGTGGTAAGCCTTAAGGCCATAGGCTGGTAGGCCCAAAGCAGGGGGCAGCATGCTGCGGCCAGGGTTATGTAGCAAAGCAGGCAACCGTTTTATTTTGTGCCTTTTGTAGCCTATTCCCCAATATGGGGGGTGGCACATTTCCCGAATATGGGTGGTTTTCAGGGGGTGTGGTTGTAATCAACGGCAGGCCACAACACTTTTACCCTGGTAGCCGCTTCACAGGCTGCTGCACAAGGCTTTTTTTAAACATTTCAACAGCAATAGTATGCAACCACCAGCACCAACCCATACCCAATAGTCGCCTGCCAGGGCCATTGGCCCCGGTAAGCAGCAAACAAATAAACTCCTGCCGACCAGTAGCCCTACAGGCTGCTGGCAGGCCCCGTATTGCCCTTTTGGTTCCGCTGCCACAGTTGCGGCGGTTTTGACAAGCACCCAGAACACCATTTTTTAACACCAACCACCAATACACATGATAGTCAGAAACAGTCCATTTTTCAGGCATTTGGCCCTATTTACCGCAGTGCATTTGCTGTGCAGCACCCTGTGGCCGGGGCTGGCCTATGGCCGCAGCACCGGGCCCGGCCAGCCAGAATTTGGCAGCTTTGAAGAGGCCGGCCAGGCGGCCCAGGTGAACCCCTTTACGGGCGATTTTTCTTATACCATACCGGTACTGACCGTGCCGGGCCCCCAGGGCAGCACCTACCCGCTTACGCTGGCCTACAACAGCGGCGTGGGCCCAGAGCAGGCCGCCTCCTGGGTGGGCCTGGGCTGGAACCTGAGCGTGGGTGCCATTAACCGCCAAAAGCGCGGCGTGGCCGATGACCTCAAGGGCGAAGCCATGGTGCACTATGGCAAAATGCCCAAAAGCTATACCATAACCGCCAGCGCCAACACAGGCGTGGGGTTTGAGTTTTTTAGCAAAGATGCAGGCAACAACAACACTGTTGCTGCCGGTAAGCCCAAGCCCGGCAGTCCCTTAAATGCAAGCCTGGGCATTAGCTACAACAACTACCGGGGCTTTGGCTACAACTGGGGGGCTGGGCTGGTGCTGGGCAAGGGCATACTGGCCTTAGACTACAAGGCCAAATCTAAACCTGGCAGCGGTCGCTTTAGCCTCAAGGCCAACCCCATGAAGCTGCTCAAAAGCTTTGATGACAAAAACCAGCAAAATAACAATGATGACCTGACGCTTGAAAAGATTGCCTACAAAAAATTAAACAAACAGGTACAGGCCTTTGGCAAGCAAGCCTTGAGCACCGGGCGCTTTGGCCTGTTGAATACCAACGACATTGTGCGGCCCACCGCTGTGCGCGCTTACAGCGGCAAGGCCTTTAACTTTAAGTACAACATTATGGGCACGCCCACCCCCCTGCCCCTGGGCAGCACGGTAAACCTGTTTGGCAGCTATGCCGAACAAACCTACCTTGAGCAGCAGGTATCGCACGCCTATGGCTACCTGTATGCCGCCAACGGCACCACCGATGCCCTGGCCGTGCAAGACTACCACATTGAAAAAGACGACGGCTTTCAAAAGCGCGATGCCTTTCTGGGCATACCCGTGAATGATGCCGACCAGTTTATAGCCAGCGGCCAGGGCATTAGCGGCGGCTTTAGCCTGCACCACAGCCAGGTGGGCCACTTTGGGCCGCGCCACATCACCAGCACCACTTCTATTGGTAATGTAGGGGGCGAGTTAGACGTTGGGGCCAACAACGGCGTTGGTTGGGAGCTGGGCGCGGGCAACCACTCAGTAACCCAGCACAACTGGGCCGCCAATGCCGGTGGCTTTCAGTTTAGCCCGGCTACCACAGCGCAGTTCAGGTTTAGCAATGACCTGGGCGGCTCATGGGGCAGCAACCATACTGATGCCCCGGTGCAGGCAGGCCTTACCCAGCTGGGGCTGCCCGCCTTGCAGCACACCACCAACCAAATGGCCAGCAGCGGCACCCCCTCTGCCCATATTGGCTATACCCTGGTAAGTGACCTGGCAGGCCGCCCCTGGATGGCCCACGCCCGGCGGCCCGACCTGGCCAACCTGACCAGCCGCACCACCGACTTGCACCCCCGCATTGGCGAGCTGGCCATTACCAGCCAAAACGGCCTGCAATACATTTACGGCCTGCCCCTGTACAACCGCAATGAAATGATGGTGAGCTACGGCGTGCAAGGCACTGCCCCCGGGGCCGATGCGTACCTGGTATACCAGAAAGATGGCAAAACCAAAATAGGCGAGTTTACGGCCGCCCCCTATGCTTCGGCCTACCTGCTTACCCAGGTAAACGCCCCCGGCTATGTTGACCGCACCCTGGATGGCCCCACCATTGACGATTTTGGCGGCTACACCCGCTTTAACTACAACAAGCTGTACGGTTACAACGGCAGCAGCAGCCAGTGGTACCGGTGGCGCAGCCCCTACACCGGCCTGCATTACAAACAGGGCGATGTTTCTGACGGGAAAGATGACATGGGCAGCCTTACCGCTGGCGAGCGGGAGGTGAGCTACCTGCATTCAGTAGAAACCAAAACCCATATAGCCCTGTTTTACACCTCGCCCCGCCAGCACGATGGCCTGGCAGCACCAGAAGAAGCCAACGCCCTTAACCCTGCGGCAACGGGCAGCCTCAGGCTGCACCGCCTGGATAGCATTGCCCTGTACCCCATTGGCAGCTTTCAGCGCAGCGCCAACGGCCAGTTGCAGCGCACCAGCACAGGCTGGCCACAGCTGGTGGCCACAGGCCCGGCCCGCCGCCCTATTAAAACCGTAGTGTTTGACTATGCCGGCCAAGGTGATGAACTGCAGCCTGGCGCACCCGGCTGTAGCCCAAACCGGGGCAAGCTTACCCTCAAGCGGGTATATTACCGCTACAACGGCCATGAAGAAACCCTCATAAGCCCATATACCTTTCATTACAGCTACCCCAGCCCAGCCCAGTTGAACCAATACCCGGCCATATACCAGCCCGGCGGCCTGTATGATGTTACCCAGGGCTATAACCAGTACCCGGCGCAACAAAACCCCGCCTATGCCGCCAACCAGGTAGATGCCTGGGGCTACTACCAGCCCAACGGGGCCGAGCGGCACGGCAACAGGCGCCCCTGGCTAAACCAGGCATTAGCGCCTAATATTGATTATGACCCTGCCGCCTGGCACCTGAAGCGCATTGAGCTGCCCACCGGTGGGCAAATACATATACAGTATGAGGCAGATACCTACCAGTTTGTGCAAGACCAGCCCGCCCACACCATGGTGCCCCTGGCAGGCAGCGGTACCGCCCCAGGCGGGGGCAATACCTTTACACTTAACCACCAGGCCGCAGGCATACCCACTGCCAGCCTGCCCCAGCTGGTGGCTGCCATTAATGACTATTACAAAAGCACAGGCCGCAAAGTATACTTTAAGTTTTTGTACCAGCTTAAGGGCGGGGCCCCCGGCCTGCTAAACAGCTGCAACAATGAGTTTGTAAGCGGCTATGCCAAACTAAAAGAAGCCACTCTGGCCAACGGGCAGGTGCAAATTGAGTTGGAAGGTGAAACGCCCCGCGAGGTATGCGTAAACTACTACCAAAGTGAGCGCCTGGGCATGGTAAACAATACCGGGCCCTGTAATGGAACCACCGTTACCATTAACAACAGCAACAATATAGGGGGCATGGTGCGGCAGCTGCTGGCCCTTAATGGGGCGGTAAGCAGCCTGCTAAGCAACCCCGGCCGCTTGTGCGCCACCCTTTTGCCCCAGTATGCCTACTTCAGGCTGCCCACCCCCGTGCCTAAAATTGGGGGCGGCACCAGGGTAAAACGCCTGCTACAGTTTGATGCCGGCTTTGAAAACAACCCCGTGCTGTACGGCCACCAATACCATTATGAAGCGGCCAACGCCCAGGGCTATGCCACAGGCAGCGGTGTAGCCACCTACGAGCCGGCCAGCATCAAAGAAGAAAATGCCCTGGCACAACCCCTGCCGCGCAACAAACAGCCCTGGCTAAACAAAATTGTGGCCGGCAAAGACAAACGCAAGCAAGAGGGCCCCCTGGCCGAAACCCTGTACCCCAACCCCGCAGTGGGCTATGCCCAGGTAACCGTACAGCCCATTTACAAAGGGGCCACCAACACGGGCTTTACCGTACACCAGTACCACACCGCACGCAACTACCCGCTAAAAACCAGCCGTACAGACATTACCCAGCGCCAGGGC
>CAZXTW010000618.1:0-4382 GCA_964643525.1 uncultured Roseivirgaceae bacterium | reverse complement strand
TACACCGCTACAAAGGCAATTACAGTTACTTCTTAGAGAAAAAGGCAGAGCGGGAAGAGCAGCAGGCAGCCGAAGTAGAAAAAGCCCGCAACCTGATGCGCAAAGAGCTGGACTGGATACGCCGCCAGCCCAAGGCCCGCGGCACCAAGGCCAAGTACCGCATTGATGCTTTTGAAGACCTGAAGGGCAAAGCCACCAAAAATCTGCGCCGCGATGAGGTAGAACTGAGCGTACTTTCAAAAAGGCTGGGCGGCAAAATATTAGAGGTAAAGCATTTGCGCAAAGCTTATGACAACCACATGCTGGTACGCAAGTTTTCTTATATATTCAAGCGCAAAGACCGCATAGGCATTGTAGGCAAAAACGGCACTGGCAAGACTACCTTTTTAAATATGCTTACCGGCAGCTTGGAGCCCGACAATGGCAAGATTGACGTAGGTGTTAACACAATATTTGGGTATTACACCCAGGAAACGCTACAGTATGCCCCAGGCCAGAAGGTAATTGATGCCGTGCTTGAAATTGCAGAAGTAATACGCATGGCCAACAATACCACCATTACCGCTTCACAGCTATTGCAGAAGTTTCTGTTCCCGCCCAAGATGCAACACCAGGTAATTGATAAGTTGAGCGGTGGCGAAAAGCGCCGCCTGCAGCTGTTGCGGGTATTGATGGCCAACCCCAACTTTCTGGTGCTTGATGAGCCCACCAACGACCTGGATATTATGACCCTCAATATTCTGGAAGACTTTTTAATGCATTTTGAGGGCTGCCTGATGGTGGTTTCGCACGACCGTTACTTTATGGACCGCCTGGTTGACCACCTGTTTGTTTTTGAAGGCGAGGGCGAGATACGAGATTTTCCGGGTAATTATACTGACTACCGGGCCGAGCTAGCCGAGAAAGAAGCTGCCCGCAGGCAGGAAGAGAAGCAGAAAGCCAAAGAGGCAGAAAAGCAGGCTACCCAAAGCACCCCAAAAAACAAGAAGAAGTTTGGGTTTAAAGAGCAACGTGAGCTTGAGCGGCTGGAGGCAGAGCTGGAAAAGCTGGAGGCCCGTAAAGATGAAGTAGTAGCCCAAATGAACAGCGGCAGCACTGACCACAACCAACTGGCCGAGTGGGGCCAGGAAATTGAAACCATAGAGGCCACCATTGAAGAAAAGACCGAACGATGGATGGAACTGTCTGAACTGGCAGAATAAGCCGCGGCCTACAGGCTTTCAACTACGTTGTTCAGCACCTTTTTAATTAACGAGTCAATTGTTTTGGGCGCATCTTTAGCAAACTGGTTGTTGATGCGGTTGGCCACCATGGCGTTTACACTAATTACCTCATGGCCCAGCAGGCGAGCCATGGCATAATAACCCGCAGTTTCCATTTCAAAATTGGTAAGCCAAAAATTATCGTGGTGTAAGGTGGTTAACTCACGCAGCAGGTTATTGCTGCGCAGGGGCAACCGCACCACACGCCCCTGCGGGGCGTAAAAGCCGGGGCAGGTTACCGTATTGCCTGCCACCATGCCCTGGCCAATGGCATCTCGTAATTGCTCATTGCCACGCACAGTATAGGGCCTGAAAGGCAGGCTAAGGCGCTCTTGCACCAGTTGTGAAATTGTGTTTTCTTCTTCACTTTGTGGCAGCTGGTAAAAAGCCATGAGGGTATCTAACCCAATGGCATAGTCAGAAACCAGGTGCGTGCCCAGTTCAATACTTTCCTGTAAAGCCCCTGATGTGCCCACACGAATAATTTTGAGGCTGGTATGGTCAGGCTTTACTTCGCGCTTTTTCAGGTCAATATTTACCAGGGCATCCAGTTCAGTCAGTACAATTTCAATATTGTCAGTACCCATGCCGGTACTCATTACGGTAAGGCGCCGCCCTTTATAATACCCTGTGTGGGTAATAAACTCGCGGTAAACCACCTCATGCTCTAACGCACCATCATGGTCAAAATACTTACTTACCTTATGCACCCGGCCGGGGTCGCCCACAGTAATAATTACATCGCTTATCTGTTCAGGCCTAAGGCTTAAATGGTATACGCTGCCATCTTTATTGATGATCAACTCCGACTCGGGTATCATACTCAGTAATTAATGCTGCTGTTCGGCAGGGTTAGGTTCAGTATTTCTTCTATACAAACCAATTTCAGGGTTATATCCGTTCAATTCTTTGGTATAATAGCCAGTGCCATTATAGTCGCGCTTTTCTGGGTGCGTGCGGCACGCATCAGAACAGGCCCCTTCCATTTGCTCGGCACATGACTCACAAATGGCCACATGTTTATTGCATTTGGGGTTGGCGCAGTTCACCATCCTGTCGCTGGGCGTTTCACAAACATAACAGCGCGAAACCACCTCGGGGTTAACCGTATTTACATCAGTGGCCACGCGGTTATCAAACACATAACACTTACCGTCAAAATCTTCACCTCCTTGCTCAATCCCATACTTGATAATACCCCCATGCAGCTGGTATACATTTTCAAAGCCCTGTTCTAACAAAAAGGCACTGGCCTTTTCGCACTTAATGCCGCCGGTGCAATAGGTAATTATCTTTTTATCTTTATGCTGTTCCAGTTGTTTTACCTGGTCAGGAAAATCCCTGAAGTTTTCAATGTCAAATGTAACCGCCCCTTTGAACTTACCCAGGTTGTGCTCGTAGTTTGAGCGTACATCAACCACAACCACATCGTCAGCATCTTTCATAGCCTTAAACTCAGCAGGCTCAAGGTGGGTACCGGTGCGCTGGTTGGGGTCAATATGCTGCAGGCCCGAGTGCACAATCTCGTCTTTAACCCGCACATTTAATTTCTGAAAGGCATGGCTTGGGTAAGGCTCAACCTTAAAATCAATAGTAGCAAAGCGGGGGTCGGCCTTCATATAGGCCATATACGCTTCAGTATCGGCCGTCATGCCAGATATTGTGCCGTTAATACCTTCACTGGCAATAATAATACGCCCCAGCAGGTTTAGCTCCAGGCACTTTAAATGGTGGGCTTCCCTAAAGGCCTCAGGGTCGTCTATGGGTGCATAACAGTAATACAATAATATGCTGTACGGATGCATGGCTGTGTTAAACTGGTAATTTGTGTTATACAATTAAGGTTAGCTTAAGCGTCAACCGCTTTTGCCGGCACGCCAAATACAGTGGTATTTTCAGGCACATCCTGTATAACCAATGAGCCTGCCCCTATGCGCGCGCCTGCGCCAATGCTTACATTGGCCACTACGGTAGCCCCTGAGCCAATAAAGGCCCCCTCGCCCACAGTAACATTGTGGTTAATAATACTGCCAGCCCCTACCTGCACAAAATCGGCCAGGGTGGCCTCAAAATCAACAACGGCGTTGCTGTGTATAATACAATGGTTGCCCAACGCAGCAAAAGCGCCTATTTGGGCACCGCTGTTTACAAAAGTACCGTGCTTTAATATGGCAGAGGGCGCCAGCACAGCCCTACTGTGCACTGCATTTACAGGCATTACCTTGCGGCGGCTGTTCAGCATTTCAGTTAAGCTGCGCCGTTCGGCATTGTCGTCAGTAGCTACAAAGGCATCGCACTTTTTACCTATAAGCTTCAAAAAGCCGTCGTCCATCGTTTTACCCAATACCGTAGTTTCATCTACCTCAGTACCATGCAGGGCTTTGTTGTCATCTAAAAGCCCGTACACATCTACCCCATGGCTGCGAAATATTTCATACGCAGCTTTGCCCAGGCCATTGGCCCCAAATATAATCACCGGATTAGGCATGCCTTTACTATTGTTTTTTACAGACCGCAAAGGTACATTTATAATCTTTTTGCAGCAACAATGCTGTATTTCAAGCAACTGTAAAGCCCGTTTTGGGCGCATCATGCAAAGCAAAATCAAGAAAATACAGTACCTGATGGCTTTATTATTCATAGGCTTGCTTATCCCTTTTGTTTTGCAGCGTAATTTTTACCCGTTACTGCGCTTTGGCATGTTTGCTGAGCCCGTGCGTGACAGCATACAAACCGAAACATTTTATGTACAGGTAAGCCAGGGCGGTGCCCCTACTGTGTTTAACCCACTACAGCTGGGCATATACCCCGCCACCTTTGATTACTGGTTGCGCAACTACCATTACCGCCAGCAGGGCCAGCTGCTGTTGCAGCAACTGCACCAAAGCACGGGCATGGGGGGCACCTGGCAGCTGGTGCGTGTAGTACCGCCAGATAGTACTGTGGTAGCCAACCAGCAATGGCCATGAGGGGGCATGCCAGCCGCAAACAACTCATTATAGCGGGCAGCGCCTTTGCACTAGGTGCCCTGGCATACTGGCTGTGGCTAAGGCCGCTGGCGCAGTTGGCCCTGGCAGGTCATGCCCCGCCATGGTTTAAGCAGTTGCTGCATGCCGCCTA
>CAZXTW010000617.1:0-4389 GCA_964643525.1 uncultured Roseivirgaceae bacterium | reverse complement strand
AGTAGGCCTGTACGTGCATGGTGTTGCCCTTCTGGTCTTTTACCAAAAAGCCTGTGCTTGTTTTGGCAAAGGTAGTTGCCTGGCCCCCCAGCACGGGCGGGGCATTAACGGGCAGGCTTATGGTGCTGCCATCGGCATTATAGCCAAAGGCGGCACAATTGGCAGCATAGGGCGTTAGCAGCAGGGCGGCGTGGCCGTTGCCGGGTATGGCGGGCCACTGTGCTTTGCCAATAGTGGCCTGCCATACGTCAGGCGCTATTTGCTGCATGGGCACGTCGGCCGGGGCGGGGCAGGCAAACGCATCCTGCCGCTGCACAATCTGGTCGGGGCGGTAGGTGGTGGTATCTACCCCAAGGTGCAGGTACAACTCGGCCTGCCCGGCCAGGTTGCTGTTGCCGCGCTGGGCATAAAACGTTACTGTAAAAGGTTGGTTGGCAGCAGGGTAGGGCGGGTCAAAAGCCATGACCTGGGCCAGGCTGCCCATTGGGGCCAGCAGTACAATAAGCCATACCATACCCACAAAAAATCGGTTAACAGGCATCATGAGTTCAATTATAAGGCATAAAAAAAGGGTTGCAGTAAGCCTGCAACCCTCTAATATAATAACAAAGCACACGCAGTGTGTGCATTAGTTCAGCTTCATATCTTCAATAATGGCATCTATGCGGGCCTCCAGGCTGGCTTCAACGGCCTCGTAATTGGCCTTGTTATCAAGGGGGGCGTTCACACTAAAGTAAAACTTAATTTTAGGCTCTGTGCCAGAGGGGCGCATTGATATTTTGCTGCCATCGGCGGTGTAAAACTGCAATACATTGCTTTTGGGCTGCTGCACAACGGTTTCAGTGCCTTCAGCTATATTTTTTTCAATGCCTATGTGGTAGTCAATTTGCCGCACCAATGCTGCGCCGTTAATGGTAGCAGGTGGGTTTTCGCGCATATTGCGCATCATTTCCTGAATTTCTTCAGCTCCGCTTTTGCCTTTTCGGGTTATTGATATCAGGCGCTCGCGGTAAAAGCCGTGGGTGGTGTAAATATCAATAAGCTGGTCAAACAGGCTCAGGCCTTTGTTTTTGATATAAGCCACCATTTCGGCAATCATGGCACATGAGGCCACGGCATCTTTATCGCGCACAAAATCGCTAATCATATAGCCATAGCTCTCTTCGCCACCGCCAATAAAGGTTTTCACGCCCTCCAGCTCGCGTATTAACGAAGCTATGTACTTAAAGCCGGTCAGGGTGTTGTAGCACGATACATTGTAATGGGCGGCCATGGTATCAATCAGCTCGGTCGTTACAATGGTTTTGGCTACATACTGCTCGCCATCAAGCTTATTGTTGTTTTTCCAGGCTTCTAACAGGTACCATACCAGCAATGAGCCGGTCTGGTTGCCATTCATTAGCTGAAACTCCCCCTTATTATTCTTCACGGCAATACCCACACGGTCGGCATCGGGGTCGGTGGCCATCACCAGGTCGGCATCAATGGCTTCTGCCTTTTTCAGGGCCAGCGTCATGGCCTCTTTTTCTTCAGGGTTGGGGTACACTACCGTAGGGAAGTTGCCGTTGGGCTCTGCCTGCTCATCTACTACGGTTACATTGGTAAAGCCCAGCTGCTCAAGGGCGGCAGGCACCAGTGTAATGCCTGTGCCGTGTATGGGTGAAAATACAATTTTCAGGTCGCGCTGGCTGCTGATGGCATCTGGTGAAAGAGACAGATTTTTTACAGCTGCCAGGTACACGGCATCGATATCTGCACCTATGCTCTGAATTTTACTGTCGTCGCGGTCAAACTGAACTTCGTCAAGGCTTTGTATATTGCTTACCTCCTGGATCACATTCTTGTCGTGCGGGCTCACCATCTGGGCGCCGTCGTTCCAGTAGGCTTTGTAGCCGTTGTATTCTTTTGGGTTGTGCGAGGCAGTAAGCACCACACCACTGTGGCAGCCCAGGTGCCTAATGGCAAAAGATAGCTCAGGGGTGGGGCGCAGGCCCTCAAAGAAATACACCTGTATGCCGTTGGCAGAAAATACTGCGGCCGTAGTTTGTGCAAAAAAGGTGCTGTTGTTGCGGCTGTCGTGTGCTATGGCCACTTTTACCTGCTCGTCAGGGTAAGTTTTATTCAAATAATTGGCCAGGCCCTGTGTGGCCATGCCAATGGTGTATTTGTTCATACGGTTGCTGCCAACACCCATGATGCCCCGCAAACCGCCGGTACCAAACTCAAGGTCTTTATAAAACGAATCGGTTAATTCCTGGCTCTCTTCTGCCAGCATTGACCGTATGGCTGCTTTGGCTTCCTGGTCAATATTGCTGTTCAACCATTTTTCAGCTTTCTCTTTAATGATGGGTTCCATAAATTAATTGTAGTTAGGAGAAGGGCACCAAACGCCCAATAGAGGTTTGTGCGCTTGAAAATAACAAAAAGTTTGCTATTACACGTGGCTACAAGCGCCTTGTAGCCACGTGTTAGAAAAAAATTTATGATAACTTAACTATTAAGGGCATTACAGGTTGCCGCGCAGAGCCTGCTCACGCTCAATAGATTCAAACAGAGCCTTGAAGTTACCCTTGCCAAAGCTTTGGGCACCTTTGCGCTGTATTATTTCATAAAACAGCGTGGGGCGGTCTTGTACGGGCTTGGTAAATATCTGCAGCAGGTAGCCCTCGTCGTCACGGTCTACCAGTATATTCAGGTCACGCAGGGGCTGCAGGTCTTCATCAATATTGCCTACACGCTCCAGCAAATCGTCATAATAATTGCCGGGTACGTGCAAAAACTCTACCCCTCTGCTGCGCAGTTCGGTTACGGTATGAATAATATCATTGGTGGCAATGGCAATATGCTGCACGCCCGGGCCCTGGTAAAAATCAAGGTACTCTTCAATTTGCGATTTCTTTTTGCCTTCTGCCGGTTCGTTAATAGGAAACTTGATGTACCCATTGCCGTTGCTTACCACTTTTGACATCAGGGCACTGTATTCGGTGCTAATGTCTTTGTCGTCAAAGGTAAGCAGCAGCTTAAAGCCCATCACATCTTCATAAAACTGCACCCACTGGTTCATTTCGCCCCAGCCCACATTGCCCACGCAGTGGTCAATGTACTTCAGGCCTACGGGTTGCACATTAGCAAGCCCTTTTCTGGCTACAAAACCGGGCAAAAACACACCGTTATAATCTTTGCGTTCAACAAAGGTATGTATGGTTTCGCCATAGGTAGCAATAGAGGCAGTTTTTACCTGTCCGTGCTCGTCAGTCAGGGTTTGGGGTGGGTACACCGCTTTGGCGCCCCGTTCGGTAGTGGCGGCAAAGGCCTGTTCGGCATCGTCAACCCACAGGGCAAGCACCTTTACACCATCACCATGGGTGGCAATGTGGCGGGCAATGTCACTGTCGGGTTGCAGTGGGGTGGTTAGCACCAGCCGCACCTTGCCTTGTACCAATACATACGACACACGGTCGCGTACACCTGTTTCAGGGCCCTGGTAAGCTGTTAATTCATAGCCAAAGGCCGTTTGGTAATACATGGCCGACTGTTTGGCATTACCAACGTAAAACTCTACGTAGTCAGTACCGTTAAGGGGCAAAAAGTCTGCTGTCATTGATTGGGTCAATAAGGTTATACAAACGTTTTAACAGCCCAAAATTACGGTTTTTCATTCCCTTTTTGCAAGAATTGGTACAAGTTGTATTTAATGCCAATTTTTGCTTGTATCCTGTAATCCTTCTTAGCAATTTTGCGTTTAATAACCAAAAATTAAACAACAAAGCCCAATAGGTTATGGATATCAAAGCTTTAGATGAAGCGCTAACCAACATAGCTGAAAAGAAAAACATGCTGTTGAATCTTGACTACAGCGACAGCCGTTACGACGAGATTGAAGATGAACTGCATGCTTTAGAAGACAATCTGGTAGAAAACTTTGGCGATATGCTTGAGGATGTGCTCTACGAGGTGCATGATGAATACTGCCCCGATAACGAGGTGCTGGTGCCCACAGCCTATTTGGCCAAAGAATACCTGGTAAGCGGCCTGAATGGCCACCGCGTGTTTGATGTTAAACACAATGAGGGTGTTTTGGTAGAAGCTGACGATTTTCCGGGCGAAACCCGCCTGGTGTTGGTGCCCAGCCCTATCAGAATATTGTTAATGAATGGCAAAAATACCAAAGAGGTAGTTTGGAAGCCTTAAACACTCACACATCACGTACGTATTTGAATCAATAAAAAAAAGCCACTCTGCAAGCAGGGTGGCTTTTTTTAGCTAAGCGTTTTTTATGCAAAGCCGGCCTTCTGGCGTACCCGTGCCATGGTAGCATGGGCTATGGGGCGGGCTTTGGCTTCACCCTGCTTCAAAATATCGTCCAACTCATCGGGGCGTTCCATCAGC
>CAZXTW010000616.1:0-4392 GCA_964643525.1 uncultured Roseivirgaceae bacterium | reverse complement strand
CAGTACCAGATGGTTATGAACCGCCTGCTGGAAGGGCTAAGCAGCACCGTGCCCATTATGCTGGTGAATGACAATACGTTTGAACCGGCCCGCAAGCTGGATGCCGTCAAGGCCGACCTGCGCACAGATAACCCAGCCAAGATTGAGCAGGCCCTGCAAACGTTCAGGGCGCAGATTAATGGCACCCACCTGGAAGAGAAGATTACCAGCTTTACACCCCGCGGCATGACGCCCAAAATGTTTAAGTACATGCTTACCAAAACGGCAAGCGCCCAGCGCAAGCATATTGTACTGCCCGAAGGGGAAGACGAGCGGGTGCTGGCCGCCACAGAAACGCTGCAACGCATGGATATTGTAGAGGTAACCCTGCTGGGCAACCGCCAGGCCATACTGGATAAGATTGCCGAAAAGGGTTATGCCATTGATACAGATAAGGTAGCCGTGATTAACCCTGAGCAATCGGCCAGTTTTAATGCCTACGCCCACCAGCTGTATGAGGCCCGCAAGCACAAACAAATGACGCTGCCCATGGCCGAAGACCTGATGAACGATGTATCATACTATGGCACCATGATGGTGTATTTGGGCGATGCCGATGGCATGGTATCTGGCGCAGTGCATACCACCCAGCATACCATCAGGCCGGCCCTGCAGTTTGTAAAAACCAGGCCGGGCATACAAGTGGTATCGTCAGTGTTTTTTATGTGCCTGGAAGACCGCGTGCTGGTGTATGGCGATTGTGCGGTGAACCCGAACCCCACGGCCGAGCAGCTGGCAGAGATTGCCATTGCCAGTGCCGATAGTGCCGTAGCCTTTGGCATTGAGGCGCGGGTGGCCATGCTGTCGTACTCATCGGGCAGCTCGGGCAGCGGGGCTGATGTAGAGAAGGTGCGGGCCGCCACTGCCCTGGTAAAAGAGCGCCGGCCCGACCTGATGGTAGAGGGGCCTATTCAGTACGATGCCGCAGTAGACCCTGCCGTGGGTGCCCAGAAGCTGCCCGGCAGCCCGGTAGCAGGCCAGGCCAGCGTGCTGATATTCCCTGACCTGAACACCGGTAATAACACATATAAGGCGGTGCAGCGCGAAACCGGTGCCGTGGCCATTGGCCCCATGCTGCAGGGGCTGAATAAACCTGTGAACGACCTGAGCAGGGGCTGCACAGTTGAAGATATTGTGAATACAGTAATAATTACGGCCATACAGGCGCAAAGCCTATAACCAGCTACCCATGAAAATACTTGTTTTGAACTCTGGCAGCTCGTCATTAAAGTACCAGCTGCTGCATATGCCAGAAGGCACGTTGGTATGTGCCGGTTTGGTTGAGCGCATTGGCGAGGCCACCGGCCTGCTGCACCACAAGGTGTATGCCAACGACCCTGATACACCGCCTGCCAGCGAAGACCATGAGGCCCATTATGCTGACCATACGGCAGGCCTGAGTGCTGTTGCAGTCCTGCTTTGCCACCCAGAAAAGGGGGTAATACAAAGCGCCAATGAAGTGGCGGCGGTGGGCCACCGAGTGGTGCATGGGGGTGAGCATTTTAAGCAAACCACCATTATTGATGCAGCCATTAAAGCCAAAATTAAAGAGCTGGCCCCCCTGGCCCCGCTGCATAACCCGCCCAACTTAGAGGGCATTACGGTAGCCGAGCGGGTATTCCCTAAAGCCCAACAGGTGGCCGTGTTTGATACGGCCTTTCACAGCAGCCTGCCCGAGGCGGCCTACCGCTATGCCCTGCCAGAGGCCCTGTATGCCAAACACGGCATAAGGGTATATGGCTTTCATGGCACCTCGCACCGGTTTGTGAGCCGGGCCGCCCGCCAGCACCTGGGCCTGGAAGCAGGGCCCAGCAAAATTATTACCATACACCTGGGCAACGGTTGCAGCATGGCCGCCGTGAAAGACGGGCAGTGCATTGACACCTCGATGGGCTTCGGCCCCCTCTCAGGCCTGGTGATGGGCACCCGCACGGGTGATATTGACCCCTCGGTATTGCTGTTTTTGATGGAAAACGGCTACAGCGAGGCTGAGGTGAAACGCATTTTAAATAAAGACAGCGGCATGAAGGGCCTTTGTGGTGACAATGACCTGCGCACCATTATTGACCGGGTGGCTGCTGGCGATGCCAGCGCCCAAATGGCTGTAGAGGTGTATTGCTACCGCATAAAGCGCTATATAGGTACACTTATGGCGGCTTTGGGCGGGCTAGATGCCATTGTGTTTACCGCCGGCGTGGGCGAAAATGCCCCGCTGATACGAGAAAAGGCCTGTGAAGGGCTGGAACATTTTGGCATTGCCATTGACCATGAACAAAACCAGGCCAGGGGCAAGGGGTTAAGAGAGGTACAGGCAGGGGCAGTAAAGGTACTGGTCATTCCTACCAATGAAGAGTTTGAAATTGCCCGGCAGGCCCACCAGCTTATGGCTGGCCAAAACTAATTGAAATCGGTTAAGGGGCTATTTGCGCTTTTTTTTCTGTTTCAGTTCTTCATCCAGGCGGGCATCTTCTTCCATAAGTGCCCGCCAGTTGCCGGTTAGCTCGTCTTCCATATGGGCCACGGTATCAGCATAATCACTTTTGCTGATGGCCTCAACGGTAATAGGCCTGTTTACAAAGGCCTCTATCTCTTTGAGCATGGGCTGCTCTTCCTGGCTCACAAACGAAATGGCCGTACCCCGGCTGTTGCCGCGGCCGGTACGGCCAATGCGGTGCACATACGTTTCGGGCTTATCGTCGGGTAGGTCATAATTCACTACAATCTCTACCCCCGGTATGTCAATACCCCTGGCGCTTACATCGGTGGCAATCAACACCCGGTTATCGCCCTTTTTAAAGGCTGCCAAGGCTTTTTCGCGCTGCTTCTGGTCTTTATCACCATGAATGGTTTCTGTAGTCAGCCCTACGCGGGCCATGGCCTTGTGCACCCGCTCTGCCCGCACCTTGGTGCGTACAAACACCAGCAGCTTACTTTCAGGGTGGTCATTAATGATGCGTTCCAGAAAAAAACGCTTGTCGTCCATTTCAATCAAAGCCACTGAATGGTCTACGTTGTTCGACACAGGGTCGCGCGGCGAGAGCTGTATGCGTATGGGGTTGTGCACCAGCTTATAGGCCAGCTTTTTGATGTTGGCGTTAATAGTAGCCGAAAAAAACAGGGTTTGCCTGCTGCGGGGTAAAAAGCGCACCAGGTCTTGAATGTCTTTATAAAAACCCAGGTCAAGCATATGGTCGGCTTCATCAAGCACCAACACCTTGAGCTGGTTGAGCTTGATATGGCCCTGGCTGGTCAAATCAAACAGGCGACCGGGCGTGGCCACCAGAATATCAGTAGGCTGCTTCAACTGCTTAATTTGGGGCTCCTGGTCAACCCCGCCGTAAATCAACGTTGTTTTTACGGTGGTGTACTGGGCTATTTGCTGAATCACGGCCGCATTTTGCTGGGCCAGCTCACGGGTGGGCACCATAACCAGGCATTGAATGCCCAATGCAGGCTTTGAGTCTGGCCGCCTGGCCTGTTTGTGCTGGCGGATGGTGAGTTCAAGGATGGGGATGACAAAAGCGGCTGTTTTGCCGGTGCCCGTCTGGGCTATGGCCAGCACATCTTCACCTTTTAATATGGATGGGATGGCTTTGAACTGTATGTCAGTAGGCCGGCGAAAGCCCAGCTCTTCCAGGCGCTTTTTAATGGTGCTGGCTATAGAATAATCCTCGAACTTCATGGCACAAAATTAGGCGTTTTTAAGCAGCTGCAACAACCCGGCAAAAAACTTATGTTGCACTTATGCATTATGGGCCGGCGGGGCATCAATAGTTTAACACTGAATTTTGATTAGACAGTAGCAAACAATAATACTGCTAACCAACCGTATGTTTAAAAACAACCATGAACACTATGCAACCTACCCGCCAACGCTATTGGGCAATTATGCTGTGCACCGCCATTTGTCTTGTTTTTATAACCTCTTGCAACGTTTATAAGAAAAAAAGTAAAAATGTAGTAGCCAACTACCGCTACGGCAGGCTACAAAGCTCTGGTGCTTTATATGGCTACAGCAATGGTGCTACCCAGCGGGCCATGCCACAGAGGGATGTCTCAAGCTATTCTGGCTTTTTTGACTTCAGCCAGGCACACAATACTGAAAGCTATGCAGCTATAGAAGAAAATGACTTTTTAAAAGCCATTGACGCACCACAGAGCACCTTTTCAATTGATGTGGACGTGGCCAGTTACAGCAACATCCGCCGCTTTATTAATGACGGTATGATGCCAGAGCCGGGCGCGGTGCGTATAGAAGAAATGATTAATTATTTTAATTATAGCTACCAGGCACCTGAAGGCACGCAGCCTTTTTCAATCAATACAGAGGTGGCCAGTTGCCCCTGGAACCCT